>NZ_JBEZZF010000026.1:0-65762 GCF_040639055.1 Promicromonospora sp. NPDC023987
TTGCTCCTATCTTTAGCGTTGTCCTATTTCTTTGTGGGGGCGTTCTTATAACACGCTCGCCCCCACCCCCCACCCACCCACCACCCCCCCCCCCCCCCCCCCCCCCACGGCGCGGTACCTGTCAGACGCGCACGACCACCTTGCCGCGGGTGTGGCCCGTCTCGCTGGCCCGGTGTGCCGCCGCCGCTTCGGCCAGGTCGAAGGTCTGTGCGATCTCGACCGACAGCTTGCCGGAGTCGAAGAGCGCGGTGAGCGCGTCGAGGTCCTCGGTGGAGGGGCGCACCCAGACGTAGTGCCCGCCGTGCTCGGTGCGCGCGGTGGCGTCGGCGATCGAGGCGATGGTGCCGCCGTCGGCCAAGAGCTCCGCGCTGGTGGCGACGGCGTCGCCGCCGGCGAAGTCGAGGGCGACGTCGACGCCGTCGGGCGCGATCGCGCGGACGCGGTCGGCCAGCCCGTCGCCGTAGGTCACGGGCTCGGCCCCGAGCCCGCGCAGGAACTCGTGGTTGCGCTCGCTCGCGGTACCGATGACGCGCGCGCCCAGTGCCGTGGCGAGCTGTACGCCGAACGCGCCGACGCCGCCGGCCGCGGCGTGCACCAGCACCGTCTGACCCTCCGTGACCCCGGCACGCCGGATCGCCTGGTAGGCGGTGAGGCCGGCGAGCGGTACCGCCGCCGCCTCCTCGAAGCTCAGGGACGACGGCTTGCGGGCCAGCGTCCGCACGGGCGCCGCGACGAGCTCGGCGAACGTGCCGCCCTTGACCGTGTCCTTGCGCACGTACCCGTACACCTCGTCGCCGACCTGGAACTCCGGGGTGTCCAGGCCGACCTGCTCGACGACGCCCGCGACGTCCCAGCCGGGGATCGCGGGGAGCTCCGTGTCGATCAGGCCCTCCAGGTAGCCCTGGCGGATCTTCCAGTCGACCGGGTTGACCGAGGCGGCCCGGACCCGGACCAGCAGGGTGTCGGGGCCGATGTGCGGGTCCGGCTGCTCCGTGAGCTCGAGGACGTCCGCACTGCCGAACTTCGAGTAGGTGATGGCTCGCATGCCTGCCACAACCCGCCCGGCGGACGCCGGTATTCCGCGGCCGCCGGGTGGGCTGGAGCACGTGCCCCGGTCGCTCAGTGCAACGGCAGGCGCGTGACCCAGTACTCGGTGTCGTCCTCCGGCGTCGTGGTGAACCTGGCGTTCGGCAGGTACAGCGCACCGGCGAAGCGAGCGATGGTGGTGGGCGTGTCGAAGTCGTCGCTGGTCCGCGTCTGCACCACCCGCCCCTCCGACGCCGACCGGTCGAGCCGCACCGTCGCCACCTGGTTGCGGGTGTTCTGCGCGACGTAGAGCGTGCGGCCGGTCCGGAGCATGCCGTCGCCGTTGGTGAGCTGGTCGTCGCCGAGGTCGACCCGGTAGGCATGCCCGTTGGCGGGGTCCACCCGGAAGAGGTCACCGGTCGTCGAGTTCACGACGAGCAGCGACCGGCCGTCGGGCGACGTCGTGATGCCGTTGGCGTTGAATCCGTCGACCTGCTCCCAGTCGCCGTGCAGCGTCAGCTCGTCGAACGTGTCGGTGAGCTGCCCGCCCGGTCCGAGGTGGAGCCGGTGGACCACTGCGCGCTCGGAGTCGGTGAAGTAGGCGTAGTGCTTCGTCACGACGACGTCGTTCACGAAGCCACCGTCGAAGTCGTACGTCGCGAGGACCTCGCCGGTCCGCCCGTCGACGACACGGGCGTCGCCGCCGGTGCCGCCCGAGACGAACAGGCGGCCGCGGGTGTCGACGGTGAGTCCCACCGACGGCGTGCCTGGCCCCTGGCTGATCACCTCGCCCTCGCCGGTCCGCAGGTCGGCGCGATAGATGTCGCCGTCGGCCCGCGAGCCGAACCAGGCGAGCAGGCCCGCCGTCGTGATGCCCTCTGGCTGGAAGGCATCGGGGAGCTCGATCCGGTCCGGGAGCTCGATCCGGGGGAAGGGGTCACGCAGGGCGTGGGCGAGCTGCTGCGTGGGGGAGCTGCTGGGGGTCGCTCCGGGTGCGGCGACTGCTGTCGCCGGGACGGCCGCGAGCGTGAGCGCGGCAAGGATGGCCGTCGGGGCGGCCAGACGCTGGGGGTGTCTGAACATCTCTGTCCTCCGTCCGTCGCACAACACGGTACGTCGACGGTCGGCGAACGGGGAGTAAAGCCATAAAAGTGTGCCAAGCGGCGACGCCCGGCCCCGATGCCCGAACGCCCGTCAGCATCGGGGGATCCAGGGCGTCATCCCTGACCGGGAACCTCGACCACGACGTCGTCCGGCGACTTGTCCGGGCGCCAGCCGCGCCACACCGAGTGCCGCATCCGCCGCTCGCCGGACGCGCTGCCGCTACCCTCCGCCCAGTCGGCGTACGTCACCTCGCCTACCAGCTTGGGCGTCACCCAGCGGGCGTCCGACGCGTCGTCCGACGGAATGCCGGACGCGCCCGGGGTCTTGCGCTCCATGCCCTGCAGCCGGGTGGTGATCTCCCGGCGCTCGCGCTCGGTGAAGCCTGTACCGACCCGTCCGACGTAGCGCAGACCGTCACCGTCGTCGGGCACCGCCATGAGGAGGGAACCCATCACGGAGGTGTTCGCCCGGCCCGGGCGCCAGCCCACGATCACCACCTCCTGCATCGCGCTGTGCTTGAGCTTCAGCCACTCCCGCGAGCGCCGTTCCGCGTAGGTGGAGGTGCGGCGCTTGGCGACGACGCCCTCGAGCCGCAGGGTGCGTGAGGTCCGCATGGCCGAGTCGAGGTCGCCGTCGAACGCGGGCGGCAGGTGGATCGGCGGCCGGGGGGTGAGGAGGGACTCCAGCAGCTCGCGCCGCTCGGTGTAGTTCCGGTCGGTGACGCTCTCGCCGTCGGCCTCCAGGACGTCGAAGAGCATGAGGTCCACCTGGACCCGGCCCCGCGCGCGTGCGACGTCGCGCTCCTTGCGGAGGTTGGCGCGCTGCTGGAGGCGGCGGAAGTCGGGTCGGCCGTCGCGGTCGAGGGCGACGATCTCGCCGTCGAGCACGACGGGCAGCCGGGCGGGGTCGACCTGGCCCGCGAGCGCTGCCAGCTCGGGGAAGGTGACGGTGAGGTCCTGGCCGGAGCGGCTGACCAGGCGCACGGTCTCGGTGTCCTCGACGTGGGCCAGGGTGCGGAACCCGTCCCACTTCATCTCGAACACCCAGCCCTCCGGCTCGACGAGCTCGCCGGCCGCCGCGTTGGTGGCGAGCATGGGCCGCCGCACCTTCTCGCTCTTGCCCGGTCGAGTGCTGGGTCTTCGCCCCGTCCGGCCGGTGGGGGAGGGCGAAGATCCAGCACTCAACGGTTTGGGGGAGCCCGGTTGGGACTTCGTCAGGTGGATCAGCCAGTTGTTCTCGGCGTCGCCGTCGCGGCCGCCGGTGCGGATCAGGGCGAGGCGTCGCGCACCCCGTTCCGCGGAGCGGAGCGTGACGATCACCTCGTCGTCGCGCCATTTCTCCAGCTCGTAGGTGCCGGAGTCCCAGATCGTGACCTCGCCGCCGCCGTACTCGCCGCTCGGGATGGTGCCCTCGAAGGACCCGTACTCGAGGGGGTGGTCCTCGGTCTGGACGGCCAGGTGGTTCTTCGCGGGGTCCGTCGGTTCGCCGCGGGGGAGCGCCCAGCTGACGAGCACGCCGTCGTGCTCCAGGCGGAAGTCCCAGTGGAGGCGGCGGGCGTGGTGTTCCTGGATGACGAATGTGGGCTCGCCGGCGGCCCGTGCGCCGTCGGAGTCGGGGCCGAACGGTTCCGGGGTCTTGGCGGGGTCGCGCTTGGCCCGGTAGGTGCCGAGCTTCTCGAAGGTGGCCAGGCGCTCCGGCGTCGGCTCGAGCGCGGAGAGGTGACCCTCCAGGAGCGGGGCGAGGAGATCGCCGTCGGTCTCGACGCGGGCGACGACCTCGTCGGGCGTGAGCTGGGCCAGGTCCGGGTCGTCGAGCTCCTCCCAGGTTCGGGGCGCGGCGACCCATGGCTCGTCGCGGCCGCGCAGCGAGTAGGGCGCGATGGTGGTCTTGCTGCCGTTGTTCTGGGACCAGTCGACCAGCACCTTGCCCTGCCGCAGGCTCTTGCTCATGTCGCTGACGACGAGGTCGGGATGCTCGGACTCGAGGTAGCGCGCGAGCTCGTGCGCGACGGCGGAGACGGCGTCGGAGTCGAGCCGGGTGTCCTGCGCCTTGCCGAGCGCCGCGTACAGGTGGATGCCCTTGGAGCCCGACGTCACTGGATACGGCTCCAGGCCCATGCCCTGCAGGATCTCGCGCGCCCAGCGGGCGACCTGCGCGCACTCGGGCAGGCCGGCGCCCGGGCCGGGGTCGAGGTCGAGCACCAGGCGGTCCGGGTCGAGGCGCGCGCCCGTGCGGCCGAACTGCCACTGCGGGGTGTGCAGCTCGAGGGTCGCCGTCTGGCCCAGCCAGGTCAGCGTCGCGAGGTCGTTGACCAGCACGTAGTCGTTGGCCGACGTCCTGTGCTGGATCGACCGGCGCTTGACCCAGTCGGGCGTGGAGGCGTCGAGGTTCTTCTGGAAGAACATCTGCCCGCCCGTGCCGTCGGGCCACCGTTTGCGCGTCGCGGGGCGGTTGGCGGCGTGCGGCAGCAGCACGGGCGCGACCTGTGTCAGGTAGTGCAGGACCTCGCCCTTGGTGGTCCCGGACGCGGGGAACAGCACCTTGTCGAGATTGCTCAGGCGGAGGCGATGTCCGTCGACCATGACCGTCTGCTGCGTGGACGCCATCACACCATCGTGCCGCCGGTCGGGTTCTCGTGCCCAGGAGTCACCGAGATCACGTGGTGGGCGGTCGTATCCGCGGCGGGAACTCCGCTAGGCTCCGGCGAGTGATTTCGGACTACCTCGCGAGCGACGCGTTCGCAGCGCCTCTGGCGACTGCGGGCGTCGCCCCGTCGGCCGCCCGGCCTGAGCAGCTCACCGTCTACGGCGCCGAGTGGTGCCGGGACTGCCGCCGCAGCAAGGCGGTGCTCGACGTACGCCGCGTCAGCTACGTCTACGTGGACCTCGCCGCTCAGCCGGCCCGTGCGGACGAGGCCGAGGCGCTGACCGGGCGAAAGACCATCCCGGTGCTGGTCTTCCCCGACGGCGAGCAGCTGGTCGAGCCCACCAACGCGGAGCTCTGCGCGAAGCTGGACCGCGCCGGCCTCTGACACCACCCCGGTTCGTCGGCCCACACCGAAACCTGGGCATGTAGTGCGCTTGGGGCGCACTATAGAAGGATGAGGGCGATCTGGAAGGGCGCCGTGACCTTCGGCCTCGTCAACGTTCCGGTCAAGCTGTACAGCGCGACCGAGGACCACGACGTGTCGCTGCACCAGGTACACGACGCCGACGGTGGACGTATCCGGTACAAGCGTGTGTGCGAGATCGACGGCGAAGTGGTGCCGTACGAGCACATCGACCGCGCCTACGACGACGGTGAGCGCACGGTCGTGCTCACCAAGAAGGACCTCGCCGATCTCCCGGCCGAGCGGGACCGCGAGATCTCGGTGGTGGAGTTCGTGCCCAGCGATCAGATCGACCCGATCATGTTCGACCGGACGTACTACCTCGAGCCGGACTCCAAGTCGACGAAGGCGTACGTGCTGCTGCGTCGCACGCTGGAGGAGACCGAACGCACGGCCATCGTGAAGTTCGCGCTCCGGCAGCGCACCCGGCTGGCCGCGCTGCGCGTGCGCGACGAGGTGCTCGTGCTGCAGACCCTGCTGTGGGCCGACGAGGTCCGCGAGGCCGCGTTCCCCTCACTCGACGAGCCGGCGAAGGTCTCCGACAAGGAGCTCACGATGTCGGCCCAGCTGGTCAGCAGCTTCGAGGCCGACTTCACGCCCGAGGACTACGAGGACGAGTACCAGGTACAGCTGCGCAAGCTCGTCGAGGCGAAGCTCGAGGCCGGCGAGACGGTCGACACCGCGGCGACGTTCGGCGAGGAGGCCGAGGAAGCGGGCGAGGGCGCTGAGGTGGTCGACCTGATGGAGGCGCTCAAGCGCAGCGTCGCTGAGTCGAAGTCGAAGTCCGGTTCGAAGTCCGAGTCGCGGTCGAAGCCGAAGTCGAAGCCGAAGTCGAAGTCCCAGAAGGCGGGCTGACCGGCCTCGTCCGGTCGGCTCGCGGCAGCTGGCTCGGGGCTGGCGGGGGCTTCGTGGCAGCCGTGCCGCCAGATGCTACGTGGCCAGTCGGGCCGCCAGGCCGCGTTCGCCCGCCCGCATCACGTGTGCGTGCGCGCGCGCCAACGGTCCGGGGCTGATTCGGGCAGCGGCGCGGAACCAGACAGGTACGGGGGACACCTGCCAGAGGAGCGTTACCTCGGTGGCGCCGGGGGTGGCCGTCGCGGACACCGTCACGTCGGCGCGGCCCGACAGGTCGCCCGAGACGTCCAGGCCTGCACGGCCGGGCTCGCCGTCGGACGGCGCCGTCGTGCGCACCAGGTCGAGCCGGAACCGCAATGCGTACCCGAGCGGGCTGCGGACGCGGAGGTGCGCCCACGTCCCGGGTGCGGCCAGACCGTCCGGTCCGACGACGGAGTGGGTTGCGGCGGCGGTCAGCCCGGGCCACCAGTCCGGCCAGGTGAACCGGGGGTCGGCGAGCAGGGGCCACACCTGCGCCACGGGTGCGGCCGGGCGCCAGACCGACTCGAGGGCGAACACCGGGCTATCGTGCCGGTCCTGGCGCCGAGCGCCGAGCCGCCGGGCCGTCGAGCCGCAAGTTGGATGTCTCAGCCTGGGGTCGGGCCTGGGTCGAGCCGCACGTTAGGTCTGAAACTGGCCGTCGAGCCGCATGTTGGGCGTGGACCTGGCGGTCGAGCCGAACGTTGCATGTCTCAACGGGCGGTTGGTGACGTGTTCTCTGCGGTTCGGCGTCCGGGATCGTTGTTATGTTGCGGTTCGGCGCACCCGGTGCCGGATGACCGAGCGCGACCGACCCCACCACCCCGCCGACCCCGCCGGACCCGCCGGACCCGCCGGACCGCCCGACCCCACCCCGCGCCCAGCCCACCCGACCCACCGAGCCCACCACCCGGAGCGGCGGCACGCAGCGGCCGCCGCCCATGAAAAGGTAGGACCGATGAGCCGTCCGAACCCGCCCCGCTGGCTGCGCTGGACCCTTGCCGGCGTGGCAGCAGCCGTCGTGTGCCTCACGTTCGGCGTCACGACCGCCAGGGCAGACCTCAGCCTCGGCCCGCACGAGGCCACGTACGGGGTCACTGCCAACGACAAGCTGCTCGCCGACCTCGGCCCGCTCGGCACCGTCGTGACGGACTCCCCGCTGCCGCTCAACCTCGGCGTGCGCATCACCGTGCACGAGATCCCCGCGGACCTCTCCGCCGTGGACACGGCAAGCTTCGACGCGCTCTCCGGCGACCTCGACGGGTATCTCCAGTTCTTCGACACCCCGCAGCAGACGGTGCGCACCGTGACGTGGGCACTGGTGTGGGACGCGGCCCGTGGGACAGGGGCGGCCGCTCTCGTGCTGGGCGCTGCCGTCCTCGGCCTGCGGGCACTGCTGGGTACTGCCCGACGGCGGGACCTCGCCCGGGCCCTGGTGCCCCGCACCTGGGAGATCACGGGCGCCGTGCTCGTCGCCGTGCTCGTGGCCAGCACCGCCACCTCGAGCGCGGGTCCCGAGGAGCGGGCGTCGCTGCCCGCCTCGCCGGTGTTCGAGGGGACCGCCCTCGAGGGCGCGCGCATCACCGGTCGGCTGGCCGGCGTCATCGACACCTACAGCGGCCAGCTGGTGGAGACCTATCAGGCCAACGAGGTCTTCTACGCCGGAGCGCGGGAGAAGCTGAACGAAGCCTGGGACGCGCGGGCCGCCCAGCAGGAGGCCGCGGAGGCCGCGCAGGGCCCCACGGCGTCGGACAGCCCCGAGAGCACCGACTACGTGACGTTCCTCCTGGTCTCCGACCTGCACTGCAACACGGGCATGAGCTCCCTCATCCGGGACCTCGCCGGGAGGGTGGGGCCGGATGTCATGCTCAACGCCGGGGACACAACCATCAACGGTACGAGCGTGGAATCCGTCTGTGTCGACTCGTTCGCGTCGGCCGTGCCCGACGGAGTCCCGTTCGTGGTCTCGGACGGCAACCACGACTCCCGCCTGACCACGGCGACGGAGTTGGCGAACGGCCAGATCGTGCTCGACGGTGACGTGGTCGAGGTGGAGGGCGTACGGATCCTCGGCGACCGGGACCCGCTGGAGACGCGGATCGGCAGCGGCACGGTGATCGCCCGTGAGGAGACTCCCGAGGAGGCCGGCGAGCGCCTGCGCGACGTCGCGTGCGAGGCGGCGGGGGAGGCCGGCCTCGGTGGGTACACCGCGGAGGACCGGGTGGACCTGCTGCTGATCCACCAGCCCGCCGTCGGCGACGCGGCGCTGGAGTCCGGCTGCGTGCCGTTCCAGATCTCCGGGCACATGCACACGCGGATCGGGCCGAAGGTCGTGGGGTACGGCGTGCGGTACGTCAACGCGAGCACCGGTGGCGCGTCGAAGGGCAACACGTCGGTGGGTCCGTTGCGGGACTCCTCGGAGATGACGGTGCTGCGGTTCGACCCGGAGCGGCGCCGCTTTGTGGACTGGCAGCTGGTCGAGGTCACCCCGGAGGGGGAGGCGTCGGTGAGCGAGCGCAAGCCGATCCCGCCGCCGCTCCCGTTGCCCGACGAGGTGCCGGGTGACACCGCGGAGGGTGTGATGTCCGGCACCGGGCGGACGCCGTCGCCGCCGCCGTCCGGCAACTAGGCTCGGGGCGTGGACATCGCAACCGACCCGGCCGAGCTGACGCCCGTCGCCCAGGACTACCTGAAGGCGGTGTGGTCCGCGCAGGAGTGGTCGGACGAGAAGGTGACCACCAAGCATCTTGCCGACCGGCTCGGGGTGGGCGCGTCAACGGTCTCGGAGACGGTGCGCCGACTCTCCGGGCAGGGCCTGCTGGAGCACGAGCGGTACGGTGCGATCCGGCTGACCGACGACGGCCGGCGTCTCGCCCTGGCGATGGTGCGCAGGCACCGGCTCCTGGAGACGTTCCTGGTGGACCAGCTCGGGTACGGCTGGGACGAGGTGCACGACGAGGCCGAGGTGCTGGAGCACGCCGTCTCGGACGTCTTCGTCGAGCGCATGGCCGAGCGCCTCGGCAACCCCTCGCGCGACCCGCACGGTGACCCGATCCCGGCCGCCGACGGAACGGTCGTCCGGCCTGACGCCGTGCCGTTGTCGTCCATGCACGCCGGCGACGTCGGCACCGTCGTGCGCATCTCCGACGCGGACCCCGACGCGCTGCGCTATCTCGCGGAGCTCGGCCTGGACCTGGACATGCGGGTGGAGGTCACGACGCGGCGCGAGTTCGCCGGCACGGTCGCCGTGAGCTGGACCTGCCCCGCAGCCCTGCCGGAGCGGGTCGGCGACGTCCAGGCCTCCGGGGGGCTGCCCGGTGCGGTCGAGCGGGTGGCCGATCTCGGCCTGCTGGCGGCCTCCCGCGTGTGGGTGGCGCAGGGGTAGACCCCATGGCGACCAGCTCACCACAGCCTGCCTCCGATGAGACGGCCGGCGCCCGCTCGATGCGCAGGGCGGCACCCGCGCTCGTCGCGCTCGCGGTCGGCGGCTTCACCATCGGCACCACCGAGTTCGCCGCGATGGGCCTGCTGCCCGACGTCGGTGCGGACCTCGGCGCGACGGACCCGCAGGTGGGCCACACCATCACCGCGTACGCGCTCGGCGTCGTCGTCGGGGCGCCGCTGCTGACCGTGGCCGCGGCGCGGATGTCGCGCAAGCGGCTGCTGCTCGCGCTCATGGGCGCCTACACGCTCGCGAACGTGCTGTCCGCGGCGGCGCCGGACATCGGCTGGCTCGTGGTGGGGCGGTTCTTCGCGGGTCTGCCGCACGGTGCGTTCTTCGGCGTCGGCGCGGCGGTGGGGGCCGCCGTCGCCGGCCGGGCCCAGCGGGGGCGGGCCGTCGCGATGATGATGACCGGCCTGACCATCGCGAACGTCATCGGCGTGCCCCTGTCCACCTGGGTGGGGCAGGTCTTCGGGTGGCGTACGTCCTACGTGCTGATCGGCGCGCTCGGGATCGTCACGCTGCTGGGACTGTGGCGGCTCGTGCCGGACTCTGCCGGCGGCCCAGGACGTTCCGTGCGCACGGAGCTGGCCACCCTGCGGAACGCACCTCTGTGGTTCGCGTTCTCCGCGGGCGCCATCGGGTTCGGCGGGATGTTCGCCGTCTACACCTACGTGGCCCCCACCATGACCGGCGTGACCGGTCTGCCTGGCGGCGCGGTGCCGTGGGTGCTCGCGCTGTTCGGCGTCGGTATGACGGTGGGGACGCAGATCGGCGGCCGGCTCGCCGACCGCGGCGTGCTGCGTGCGGTGCTGATCGGCTTCGTGGCGACGGCGGCGTCACTGGCGCTGTTCGCCCTGACCGGCGCCTCGGTGGTGCCCGCCCTGGCCTCCCTGTTCCTGCTCGGCGTCACCTCGCAGATGCTGGGCCTTGCCTTCCAGACCAGGCTGATGGACCTGGCGCCCGGCGCGTCGTCGCTGGGGGCGGCGCTGTGCCACGCGGGGCTCAACGTGGCCAACGGCGCGGGGGCCTTCCTCGGCGGCGTGGTCATCGACGCCGGCTGGGGCTACCTCGCGCCCGCCTGGGCCGGGGTAGGGGTCACCCTGCTGGGCCTCGGCATGATCCTGGCGTTCGGGCGGCAGCGGGTGGCGCATCAGCCCGCGGTGACAACTTTGTGACCCAGGATCCAGCATTGTCCCAGTCTCCGCCGGTAGGGTGGGGCAGGTGACTGGGACAGGGGCGACCACGACGTCGTCGGAGAGCTCGATGAACGATGAGAACGACGTCGCCGCGCCGGGGGCCAGACCTCTCAGCGGCCGGACCATGGGGCTGCTTCTCGTGGTGCTGGGCGGGGTCGGGTTCGGCGCCGCGATGTGGCTCGCCGTCGAGAAGTACCTGGCGTTCATCGATCCCGACCGGGTGGCGTCGTGCACCATCAACCTGTTCGTCACGTGCAGCGCCGCCATGGACTCCTGGCAGGGCGCGCTGCTCGGCTTCCCGAACCCCTATCTGGGTCTTGCGGCGTTCCCGGTCGTCATCACCACGGGCGTCGTGCTGCTGACCGGTGCGCGGCTGCCGCGCTGGTACTGGATGTCGCTGCTGGCCGGAACGGTGGTGGGCCAGGCGCTCATCTTCTTCCTGATGTGGACCAGCTTCTACGCGATCGTCGCCCTGTGCCCGGCCTGCATGGTCGTGTGGACCATCATGTGGCCGTTGCTCTGGTACCAGGTGGTGCGAGGCGCGCAGTCCGGCGACCTGCGTGTCGGCGAGGGCCTGCGGAACGCGATCGTGGGCAACCACGCCATCATCCTGGTGATCGGCTACGTCGCGGCCGTGGCGTGGCTGATGCTCGCGGTGGGCTCGGACCTGTTCGCGTCGTTCTGACGTCTGCCGTTCTGCCGCGAGGTCCGCTTCCACCACGCCCTAGGCATGCTCTCGGCTGCCGGGGCAGGCCTGAGGGCGTGGTCGAAGCGGATCTTGCCGTCAGCGGCGCAGCGACTCGCGCAGCGCCCTGCCCTCGCTGCCCGACGGCGGCGCGTAGCCCAGCAGCGCCGAGATCGTCGGCGCGATGTCGATGTGCCGCGGTGCCCGGGGATGCGCACCCGGTCGGACCCCCGCCCCGGCCAGGACCAGCGGGACGCGCAGCTCGGTGGTCGAGCCGTGCCGCCCGGACGGTCCCGCCGGCGTCGTGCCGAACGACCAGCCCGGCTCTGGCTCGACGAGCAGGTCGCCGTAGTGCGGGCTCATGCGCATGCGCCGCTGGTCGGCCTTGTCGAAGACGTCCCGCACCTGGGGGAGCGCCGTCAGCGCCCGCTCCAGCCGGCGGACTGCCGCAGGGTCGCCCGCCTGTTCGCCGATGATCCGTACGTCCGCGACCCCGCCGACGACGATCGCGACGTCCGTGCCGGGAGCCGGCGACTGACCGCTGGTGAGGACCTGCGGGGTGAAGCCGGCGGCCTCGACCGCGGCGAGCCCCTCGGCGCGGAAGCCCTTGTCGAAGGTCGTCATGCCGTGGTCGCCCGTGATGACGAACGCGGTGCGGCCGTAGGTGCCGGCATCCTTCGTGGCCGCCACGATCCGCCCGATCTGGCGGTCGATCTCCGTCAGGGCGCCGGGGATCCGCGGGTCCTCGGCGCCGCCCTCGTGCCCTATCGCGTCGAGCGTGTCGCAGTAGACGGTCATGAGCTCTGGGATGCCGTTCGCGGTCACCAGCTGCCCGCCCGAGCTGACGGGCTCGCCGCGCAGCACGGCGACGGCGTCGTCGGTACGGCGGGAGCAGTCGCCGCCGGGCTGCGTGTAGAGGCCGTCGGGGTCGCCGTAGGTGACGCCGTAGTTCTGCAGGATGAACCACTGCGCGGAGAAGACGGTGCCGCCCTGCTCGCGGACCGACTGCGCGATGGTGGGCACGGCGAGGTCGCGCTGCTGGCCGCGCGCCGTGTTCGTCTCGGTGTTGAACCAGTAGGCCGTGTTGCGGTGGGTCTCGGGCCAGGCGCCGGTCGCCACCGACGACCAGGACGGGTTGGTGATCGAGGTCATCACGCCGGTCGACGTCGTGACGCTGCCGCGGTGCAGGAGGCGCCGCAGGTTCGGCATGGGGGCTGATCCGTCACGGACCAGGTCGAGGTACTCGACGTCGAACCCGTCGAGCGCCAGGAAGACCACGTGGTCGGCTGGGCTTCTGCCGGCGGGGCCGGCCTCGTCCGTCGGTGACGGCGCGGCTACTGCGGTCGGGGCCGTCCACACGACGGTGGCGGCGATGCTGGCGGCGAGGAGCTTTCGCAACGAGGGCATCATGCGGGCAATTCGAGCACTCGGGCGGACAATTTCGGGGGAGGTGCGGGCGAATGTCGGATGAACCTTCACCCTGTGGACGACCGAGAGCCGAGGGTAGGCGCAGTCGCTAGACTCAGCCGCGTGACAATGCCCGACGCCCCCGAGCGCACCGCGTCTTCGGACGAGCCCCGTTTCCGCTACACCCCAGCCCTCGCGCAGCAGATCGAGCTGCGCTGGCAGGACATCTGGGAGGAGCGTGGAACCTTCCACGCGGCGAACCCGCAGGGGCGACTTACGGGGCCGGGCGGGAGCCCGGCGAGCGGCGACCCGTACTTCATCATGGACATGTTCCCGTACCCATCGGGTGCGGGCCTGCACGTGGGTCACCCGCTGGGCTTCATCGCCACCGACGTCGTCGGCCGGTTCCGCCGGATGTGCGGCGACAACGTGCTGCACACCATGGGCTTCGACGCGTTCGGCCTGCCTGCCGAGCAGTACGCCGTGCAGACGGGAGAGCACCCGCGCCTGGTCACCGAGCGCAACATCGTCACCTACAAGCGGCAGCTCCGCCGCGCGGGCCTCGCGCACGACCCACGCCGCTCGTTCGCCACGATCGACCCCGAGTACGTCCGCTGGACCCAGTGGATCTTCCTCCAGATCTTCGAGTCCTGGTACGACGAGGACGCACAGCGGCCCGACGGCGGGCGCGGGCGCGCCCGGCGGATCAGCGAGCTGCGCGACGAGCTGGCGTCGGGCGCACGTCCCGTACCCGGCCACGAGGGGGACAACACGGGCGGCGCCGTCTGGGCGGCGCTGAGCGAGGGGCAGCGGCGCGACGTCGTGGACGCGCAGCGGCTGGCCTACGTGGACTCCTCGCCGGTGAACTGGGCGCCCGGCCTCGGTACCGTGCTGGCGAACGAGGAGGTCACCAGCGACGGCCGGTCCGAGCGCGGCAACTTCCCGGTGTTCACCAAGAACCTGCGCCAGTGGAAGATGCGCATCACCGCGTACGCGGACCGCCTGACCGACGACCTGGAGCTCATCGACTGGCCGGAGAAGGTCAAGTCGATGCAGCGCAACTGGATCGGCCGGTCCACCGGAGCCGCCGTGCGGTTCGACGTGGTGGGCACCGCCGAGTACGACCCGGCCGGTGCGGGTGGCAGCCTCGAGGTGTTCACGACGCGTCCGGACACGCTGTTCGGCGCGACCTTCATGGTCGTGGCCCCCGAGCACCCGCTGCTCGACGAGGTGCCTGTCGCCTGGCCGGAGGGCACCCGCCCGGCGTGGACCGGTGGCTACGAGACGCCGGGCGAGGCCGTCGCCGCCTACCGGCGTGAGTCCGCCGCGAAGACCGCCGTGGAGCGGCAGGCCGACGCGGGCAAGAAGACCGGCGTGTTCACGGGTCACCTGGCCGTGAACCCGGTGACGGGTACGTCCGTCCCGGTGTTCACCGCCGACTACGTGCTCATGGGCTACGGCACCGGCGCGATCATGGCCGTGCCGGGCGGCGACGAGCGCGACTTCGCGTTCGCCGAGGCCTACGACCTGCCGGTGATCCACACGGTCGAGCCCAAGGGTGGCCTCCCGGAGGGGCACGTCGGCGCCTACACCGACGACGGCGTCGCGGTCCGCTCCTCGAACGACGAGGTCTCCCTGGACGGGCTCGGCGTGACCGAGGCCAAGGCGCGGATCATCGAGTGGCTCGAGGTCAAGGGCATCGGCGAGGGCACCACCACCTACCGCCTGAACGACTGGCTGTTCTCCCGCCAGCGCTACTGGGGCGAGCCCTTCCCCGTGGTGTGGGACGAGCAGGACCGCCCGATGGCGCTGCCGGACTCGATGCTGCCCGTGGAGCTGCCCGAGGTGCCCGACTTCTCGCCGCGCACGTTCGAGCCCGACGACGCGGCCTCGGAGCCGGAGGCGCCGCTCGGCCGCAACGAGGACTGGGTCAACGTCGAGCTCGACCTCGGCGACGGCGCGAAGACCTACCGCCGTGACACGAACACCATGCCGAACTGGGCCGGCTCGTGCTGGTACTACCTGCGCTACCTGGACCCGACCGACACGGCGCACGCCGTGGACCCGGAGCTCGAGAAGTACTGGCTGGGCCCGCGGCACAACCCGACGTCGGGCCCGGCGGGCGGTGTCGACCTGTACGTCGGCGGCGTGGAGCACGCGGTGCTGCACCTGCTGTACGCACGGTTCTGGCACAAGGTCCTGTTCGACCTGGGCTTCGTGTCGAGTCTTGAGCCGTTCGGCAAGCTCTTCAACCAGGGGTACATCCAGGCGTACGCGTTCACCGACGCGCGCGGTGTGTACGTCCCGGCCGCCGAGGTCGATGGTGACGAGCAGACCGGTTTCACCTGGCGCGGCGAGCCCGTGAACCGCGAGTACGGCAAGATCGGCAAGTCGCTGAAGAACGTCGTCTCGCCCGACGAGATGTACGAGGCGTACGGCGCCGACACGTTCCGGGTCTACGAGATGTCGATGGGCCCGCTCGACCAGTCACGTCCGTGGAACACCCGCGACGTCGTCGGCTCGCAGCGGTTCCTGCAGCGGCTGTGGCGCAACGTCGTCTCGGAGGAGACCGGCGAGCTCACGGTGACCGACGACGAGCCCGACACCGCCACCCTGCGGGCCGTGCACCGCACCATCGCAGACGTCAGCGTCGAGATGGAGAGCATGCGGCCCAACACGGCGATCGCGAAGCTCATCACGCTGAACAACCACCTCACGGGGCTGGACTCGGTTCCGCGTGCCGCCGTCGAGCCGCTGGTCCTGATGACGGCGCCCGTCGCGCCGCACATCGCGGAGGAGCTGTGGTCCCGGCTCGGTCATGAGGAGTCGCTGGCGCACGCGCCGTTCCCGACGGCCGACGCCGCGTACCTCGTCCAGGACACGGTGACCTGCGTGGTCCAGGTCCAGGGCAAGGTGCGGGCCCGGTTCGAGGTCGCCCCGGACATCTCCGCGGAGGACCTGGAGGCGGCGGCGCTCGGCGAGCCGAACGTGGTCAAGTTCCTGGACGGCCGCGGCGTCCGCAAGGTCATAGTCCGCGCCCCGAACTTGGTCAACATAGTCCCGGCCTAGTTGCCCGGTCCTTCCCGACCACGGTCCTCCCTCTGGACCATGGTCGGCTCCAGACCTATAGTGAGAGAGCGCAAGAGGGAGAGATCCTGAGCGCCCTGCCTTCAGCCCCCGCACAGTCGGGGGCTGTCGTGCGTCTACGGCTCCCAGAGCCGGTCGTGCACCGGGACATTCTCCAGAGCGGACCAGAGGCCTTTGTTCGCAGCGGCCGAGCGCTCGTCGCGGTCGACCCCATCCGCCAGCCGCTGATAGAGAAAGGCGACGAGGCCAGCCGCTTGAACGAGGCGGCTACCTGCTGAAGAGACGAAGTAGACCGTGTCCGCAATGCGCTGTGGCTTGCCTCGATATCCCCAGATGCGTTCGCGGCGTGCCGTGCGCAACGCGGCTTGAGCACTCTTCGCGGTTCTGTGCTCGTCAGCGATCACCACAAGGTCCTCGCCGTGACGGTTGGCGTATCGGTTCAGCTTCTCCAGGAGATGGAGGAGGACCGTGATGTGTTCGTCGTGCTGGTCGGCATAGCGGTCTCGGAACCCCTTCCGGTCCAGCCCTTCGATCCAGATGCCCTCCGCGTGCTTCGCGGTCACGTCGAGTGCTTGCCGGTAGATCGAGATGCGAGCTCGCACCACCGGTTTGAGAGGTGCCCAGTCCTGTGTAGCACCGAACAGATCATGGCCATGAAGCTCGACGTCGGCGTCGATCCCCGTGAACGAATCAGCTGCCCTGGCCACGACGACGTCGAGCTGCTCAGCGAACTCGCGCACGTTGGCGGCGCGTACGACAAGCCCCACCGTCCTGTAGCACCGAACATTCGACGTCTCGTCTATGTAAGCGAAGAGCACGACCGAGTTTCACACGCTCGACCGGCATGCGCCCGCTGAGACCGAGGTTCCCATCAGCGGCGGCGGGTGCCGAAGAGCGAGCGCGTCAGCTCGCGGACCAGGACCGTGCCTGCCGTCTTCGCCAGCGAACCCATCACACGGTTCCGGTCCCGGGTCGCCTTCTCCTTGTGCCGCGCCTCGGCCTTCTCGCGCGTGGTGGCCTCCTTCTCGAGCCGGGCGCGCTCCTTGGCGAGCTCCTGCTGGTCCCCGGCCGCCGCCGTCTCCCCGTCGGCAGCGGCGCGTCCGGCGGCCTGCTCCTGCGCCTTCGCCTGGAGCAGCTCGAACGCTGACTCCGCGTCGACCGCTGTGCCGTACTTCGCCTGGCCCGGTGAGGCCGCCACGACCCGGTCGATCTCTCCGGCGGACGCAGGCTCCATCGCGGCCTGCGGTGCCCGGACGCGAGTCCAGGCCACGGGTGACGGCGCGCCTCGTTCGGTCAGCACGGTGACCACCGCCTCGCCGGTGCCCAGCTCCTGCAGCAGCCGCTCCAGGTCGTACGGCGACTTCGGGAACGTGCGGGCGGCGGCACGGAGCGCCGTGGCGTCGTCGGGCGTGAACGCCCGCAGCGCGTGCTGCACCCGGTTGCCGAGCTGCGCCAGGACGTCGGACGGCACGTCCTTCGGGGACTGCGTGACGAAGAAGACGCCGACGCCCTTGGACCGGATCAGCCGGACCGTCTGCACGACCTGCTGCAGGAAGTCCTTCGAGGCGTCCGCGAACAGCAGGTGGGCCTCGTCGAAGAAGAACACGAGCTTCGGCTTGTCGGCGTCACCCACCTCCGGCAGTTCCTGGAACAGGTCTGCGAGCAGCCACATCAGGAAGGTCGAGAACAGCTGCGGCCGGTCCTGGACGGCCGGCAGCTCCAGCACGCTCAGTACGCCGAGGTCGCCCTTGGCGGCTATCAGGTCCGACGTCGAGAACGCCGGCTCACCGAAGAACACGTCGGCGCCCTGCCCCTCCAGACCGACGATCTCCCGCAGGATGACGCCGGCCGTGGCCGCGGAGACCCCGCCGATGCCCTTGAGCTCTGCCTTCCCCTCGTCGGAGGTCAGGTGGGCGATCACCGACTGCAGGTCCTTGAGGTCCAGGAGGGCCAGACCCTTCTTGTCGGCCCAGTGGAAGATCAGCGTGAGGCTGGACTCCTGCGTCTCGTTGAGGCCGAGCACCTTCGACATCAGCAGCGGCCCGAAGTCGGTGACCGTGGTGCGGATCGGTACTCCCTTGCCGATCCCGCCCAGGGAGTAGAACTCGACCGGGTACTGGGTGGGCGTCCAGTCCTGCCCGACGCTCGCCGCGCGCTCCATGACCTTCGGGCTGTCGGTGCCGGGGAGCGCGAGCCCGGACAGGTCACCCTTGACGTCCGCGAGAAAGACGGGCACACCGGCCAGGGAGAGCCCTTCGGCCATACCCTGCAGAGTCTTCGTCTTGCCGGTTCCCGTTGCGCCGGCCACGAGCCCGTGGCGGTTCAGCATCGACAGCGCGAAACCTACCTGGACCTTCGGGTTCGGGGCGGGGTCCCGGCCGGGTTCGCCTTCGAGCAGGGCGCCCAGCGGCAGCGTGGCCTCCGCCGAGTAGCCGGCTGCCACCTCGGCCGCGTAACCCTGCGGGGGCGTCCCACCTGGTGTCCCGCCCGGCGCCTCGGGCGCGGCGGTGGCCCGCGCGGTGGCTTGTGCCGCCGTTCGCTCGGCATCCTCGAGAGCCTTCTGGGCTGCGGCGGCCGCCTCGCGCAGTGCGGCAAGATCCGGCGTCGATGCATCGGGCATGTCTCGGATGCTAAGTCCGCCTCGGGCGGTTCGCGCGGGGAGGCCGCCGCGGTTTCGCCGTCCGGTTCCTCGCGCGGATAGAGTGGCGCGGTCATGCGCACCCGACGTCGTCCTTCCAGCCCGGCTCCCCAGGAGGTGCGGGTCGTCACCGACTCGACCGCCTGCTTGCCCGCCGGTCTGGCGGGCGGTCCGGTCGTGGTGCCCCTGCGTGTCCTGGTCGGCGACGAGGCCTACGCCGAGGGCGAGGACATCACCCCCGAGCGGCTCGCCGAGCTGGTTGCCGACGGCGCGCAGGTGACTACCTCGCAGCCGCCTCCGGAGGCGTTCGCCGCCGTCTACCGCAGCCTCGGTGAGGAGGGCGCCCGGTCCATCGTCTCGGTGCACCTGTCCGGCGCCCTGTCCGGCACGGTGGGCTCGGCGGGGACGGCTGCCGCGCGGTCGCCGCTGCAGGTGCGTGCCGTGGACTCGCGTACGGGCGCAGCGGGCCTCGGGTTCGCCGCCCGCGCGGCGGCGGAGTGCGCCGCAGCCGGGGCCGACGCCGCCCATGTCGCCGCCCGGGCCATCGAGGTCGCCGGCACGGCGAACGCAGTGTTCGTCGTCGACACCCTGGAGCACCTGCGCCGCGGCGGACGGCTCTCCGGGCCTGCCGCGGCGCTCGGCACGGTCCTGGGGGTCAAGCCGATCCTGCGGTTGTCCGACGGCGTGGTGGAGCTCTCCCAGCGGGTGCGCACGCGTGCTGTCGGTGCCGAACGGCTGCTGGAGCAGGCCGCCGGCTTCGTCGCCGAGGCGAAGCGGCCGGTGGTCGCCGTGCACCACTTCGGTGCGTACGAGCGAGCACTCGCGCTGGCCGGTCGCTTGCACACCCGTACACGGGCGGAGGTCGAGGTCACACCGCTGAGCGCCGTGCTGGGCGTGCACGTGGGACCCGGAACGCTCGCCGTCGTCGTGGCGGACCTGGGCGACCACTCGCACTGAGCCGCTGGTCGCCGATCCTCGCCGATCTTCGCCGTGGTCGGTAGAACGTCAGATGATCGGTCGCCCGGGCGACCGATCATCTGACGTCCTGCCGATCATTCCACCGGTACGGATCAGCCGGCGAGGACCTCGCGCAGCTTCGCCGCGAACTCGACGGGCTTGTCGGCGGGCTGGCCGTACTCGCCGCCGCTGAACCCGCCGTGGCCGCCCGGGAAGACGACCGGCTCGGTACCGAGGCGCGCGGCCGCCCCCCGAGCGGCGCGGCCCGTCATCTGCTCGCCGGTGTCTTCGCCGACACCCACCACCACTCGCGGAGCGCCCGCCGCGATGGTCTCGTAGCGCGGTTCGTACGGCGGCAGCACCAGCATGTTGACGCCGAACATCAGGTCGTCGCGGGAGCCGTCGTCCTCGGTCGGCAGGCCGAATGCCGCCGGGTCGGGGTCGGGCTGCTTCGCGTGGTCCGCGGTCAGCTCGCCCTCGGCCATGAGCACCGTGATGAACTTCGCCATGGCGGCACCGAAGCCCTTGGCCTGGTAGGTGTCGTGCATGCCGGTCATGGCGGCGGCCATCGCGTCGCGGTCGGGGAGTACGCTGGCCAGGGGCGGCTCGTGCGCCACGACGGTCCGGAGGTCCGCGGGATGGGTCGCGGCGAGCTCCAGTGCCACGACGGCGCCGCCGCTGGAGGCGAACAGGTCGACCGGTCCGCCGCCCACCGCGCCGATGATGCGGTGCACGTCGTCGGCGTGGGTGGCGACGCCGGGCAGCTCCGTCTCGGTGGCCAGGTCTCGCGTGCTGCGCTCGACACCACGCGGGTCGTACGTCACGACGGTCCGGTCGGTGAAGTGCCCGGCGAGCGTGCTGAAGCCCTCCGCTCCCATCGGGAGGCCGATCAGCACCAGGGGGACCTCGTCGGTCGGCGCTGCGGCCTCGCGCACGTCATAGGTGAGGACGCCGCTCGGCGCGTCGAGGGTGAAGGTCTTCTTGTCGGTCATCGTGTGGCTCCAGATCGTGCGCCTCGGCCCGGCCGGGGTGGCTCAGGCTCTCACTGCCAGGTCTGACGAAGGTGCGGGGAAGAACTCATCGGCGCACGTCGGAGAATCCATCGTGCGAGCACACAGACCCTCGGCACGGCCCGGTGCGGCGACGAGCGCGACCACAGGAGACGGCTTTCGCGGTCTGTGCACAGCAGAGCACTCGTGGCCCACCGGAGGGTGCGACGCGCGCCTAGCGTCCTGAGTCATGCAGCCAGAGACCGCCCAGCAGCGACTTCCCGACCCGTGGCCGTTCAGCCCGGTGCTCGGGTCCGGCGACGGGGCCGACCTGCCGTCCGCGCCCGATCAGCCCGCGCCCACCCGACCCGTCGCCGGGGACCGAGCAGGGGCGGACACCGACGAGCTCGTGGCCCGGCTCCGCGCCCGGCGGTCCGCCTCCGGGGTGGCGGCTGCGTACGCGGCGGCGCACGGTCATCCGACCGACCCCCGGGTCGAGCAAGGAGCTCGCAGATGGGCACTGACCGGCACGACGGCGGTGGTCGCCGTCGTGGCCGTGCTCCTGCTCGGCGTCGGCGTGGCGGTGCTGTCGCTGCGCGGCGACGGCGTCGAGCCGCTGGCGGGGGTGACAGCGGACGCGAGCACCGCGGGCGGCGAGCCCGTGGGCCAGCAGCACGGCGGAGGGCCGGAGAGCACGTCCGCCACGGGCGCCCCTGCGCCGGCCGCACCCGATTCCGATGGCGGGCCGGACGCAGACCCGGAGCCCAGCGGGGCAGCCGGCGGGCTGCTCGTGCACGTCGTCGGCCAGGTGGCCGAGCCAGGTCTGGTCACCGTGCCCGACGGCGCCCGCGTGGCCGATGCGCTGCGGGCAGCCGGCGGCGCCACCGGCAAAGCGGATCTGACGGTCGTCAACCTGGCCCGCGCGGTCGTCGACGGCGAGCAGCTGTACGTGCCGAGGCCGGGGGAGCCGGTGCCTGGCCCCGCACCCGGCACCGGCGACGCGCCGGACACCGGCACAGGGTCGGCGGCGGGCGGCACCGTCGACATCAACGCGGCGGACGCGTCGGCGCTGGAGGAGCTCCCCGGCGTCGGGCCGTCGATCGCGCAGGCGATCGTCGAGTGGCGCGAGACCAACGGGCCGTTCGCGAGCGTCGACGAGCTGGAGGACGTGCCGGGCATCGGGCCGGCCACGCTCGACGAGATCCGGGAGAGCGCGCGGGTCGGGCCATGATCGACCTGCGGATGGTCCCGGCGGCCCTGGCCGTCTGGGCCGCGGCGTGGCTGCTGACCGGCCCAGGGGTCGCCTGGAGCGCCTCGGCGACGTGGATCGCCGCGGCTGTCGTGGCGGCGGCCTGCCTTACCTTGACGGCATCGGCATCGGCATCCACATCGGCAGCGCTGCCGCGCCGCGCCGCCTGGTCAACCCTCGCGCACGCGGCGCTCGTGGCGGCCTGCGTGCTCGCGGTCACGGCTTCCGCGCACGTCCAGCTGGCCGGCCGGGCGCCCCTCGCCGAGCTCGCCGGGCAGCGAGTGAGCGCGACGCTCACCGGCGTCGTCGTCTCCCAGCCGGAGCTGTTCTCGTTCGCCCCGGGGCCGCCAGGAACAGGGCAGCACCGCTGGGTGCTCGCGGCCCGTGCGGTCGATGCCCGGGGCGTCGCTTCGGCGGCCCGAGCACACGTCCAGGTCCTGTCGACCACAGCGCCGCGGTACGGGGCGACCGTGACCGTGTCGGGTGCGCTACGGCCCGCCGACGCAGGCGCCGCGGAGACCGCCCGGCTGGCCGCCGACGGCGCGCGGGAGATCCGCGCCCCGCCGTCGGCCCTGCGCGTGCTCGACACCCACCGCACCGCGCTCCTCGACGTGACCGACCCGCTGCCCGCGCAGGCGCGCGGGCTGGTACCGGGCGCCGCCATCGGCGACACCACGCGTCTCCCGGAAGACCTGGCCGAGGAGATGAGAGCGACCGGCCTGACGCACATCACGGCCGTCTCGGGCGGCCACTTCGCCGTGGTCGTCGCCGTCCTGACCCTGCTCTGCTCGCTCGCCCGGCTCCCGAGACCGGCCAGGGTGGCGCTCGTCGCGCTCGCCTCCCTCACCTTCGTGGCGCTCGTCCGTCCGGAGCCCGCGGTGCTCCGCGCGGCGGTCATGGCGGCGTTCGCGCTGACAGGAGTCGCGATCGGGCGGCCGGCGCAGTCGGTCCCGGCGCTCGCCGCGTCGGTCGTCGGGCTGCTGGTCGTCGACCCGTGGCTCGCCCGCTCCTTCGGGTTCGTGCTCTCCGCGGCGGCGACCGCGGGCCTCGTGCTGCTCGCGGCACCGCTGGCGGCCCGGCTCGCGCCCTGGACAGGGGACGCCGCGGCGTTCGCCCTGGCGGTCCCGCTCGCAGCGCAGGCGGCGTGCGGCCCGGTGCTGGTGCTGCTCGACCCGACGGTGTCCACGGTGTCGGTGCTCGCGAACCTGCTCGCCGCACCGGCGCTGGTGCCTGCGACGGTGCTCGGGCTGGTCACGACGATCCTCGCACCAGGGCTGCCGACCCTCGCCGGGCTCGTGGCCTGGGCGGCGAGCGCCGCCACCTGGTGGATCGCCGGGGTGGCGCACTGGTGCGCCGCGCTCCCAGGCGCGCTGGTCCCCTGGCCGGGCGGGCCACAGGGGGCGCTGCTGCTGGGCGCGCTCACCGCAGTGGTGCTCTGGGCGGTGCTGCGGCGCGCTCCCCGCCGGGGCTGGCCCGAGTCGTGGCGTGCGGCGGCACGTTCGAGCCTGCGCGAGGTGCTCGGCTCGCGGCGTCGGCGGTTCGGCCGGGCCCGCTTCGTCGCAGTCGTGGCGGCGGGTTCGGTGGTGGCGCTGGTGGTCGTGGTGGCAGTACCGCGACTCGCCGCTCGTTCAGGGATGCCGGCGGACTGGCGGGTGGTGGCGTGCGACGTCGGGCAGGGCGACGCGCTGGCGCTGCGTACGGGGCCGACGTCGGCGGTGGTGGTCGACGTGGGGCCGAAGGGGCCTGCGGCGGGCCGGTGCCTGGACCAGCTCGGCGTCACTAGGGTCGACCTGCTGGTGCTCAGTCACTTCCACGCGGACCATGTGGGTGGCCTCGAGCCGGTGCTGGCAGGGCGGGAGGTGGCTGCCGCGCTCGTGTCCCCGGTTCCCGAACCTGCTGCTAAAGCCGCGGCGACCGAGGCGGCGCTGGCGGCAGCGGGGGTGCCGGTACGGACGGCGCAGGCCGGCGACCGGGGCAGTGCCGGTGCGCTGACGTGGGAGGTCCTGTTGGCGGGGGCCGGCGAGGGGGCCAACGACTCGAGCGTCGTGCTCGCTGCCCGGACCGCCGGGCTGGACGTGCTGACGCTCGGCGACCTGGAGGACGCGGGCCAGGCGGATCTGGTCCCGCTGGTGGACCCTGCTGACGTCGTCAAGGTGGCCCATCACGGCTCGGCGGTGCAGTCGCGCGCCCTGGCGGAGCGGGTACGGCCGGCGGTCGCGCTCGTCTCGTCGGGCAGGGACAACGACTACGGTCATCCGACCGACGAGGCTCTCGATCTGTATGCGGGCGTGGGCGCCGCGGTGGTCCGGACCGACGAGTGCGGCACGGTGGCGCTCGTGGTGCGGGGGCAGGAGGTGTCCCTGGCGGGCTGTTGACGGCGATGTCCCGGCCGACTGACGTGCGATGGGACCGGAACCGCCAGGTCAGGCTGCCACGCCCCGGGCGGCAGCGCCACACATCGCGAAACGTTGCGGATCCTGCGCGCGGCTCTACCGTGGGGAGTGTCGGAGAGTTCCGTCATCACGTTCCAGGGGGGCTTCGTGGTTGATCTCAAGCTCACGGCCCGGCGGTATCGCCGGACCATCGCGATAACCGCGGCAGCTGCTCTGCTCGTTCCGGTAGCGGCGCTCAGCGCCGTCGGGCGGGACCAGGCGACCGCCGAGCTCCAGCTTCGACAGGAGCTCCTGGCGGAGTCCGTCGTCACCGACGTCTCGGAGGCAGAACAGGTGGTCCGGGTCGACGTCGCCGCGGATCCGGAGGCAGCGGGCGCCTGGCTCGAGGAGTCGGGTGAGGTGCTGGACGGCTGGACCGTCGTCGTCGAGGGCATGGACACCAAGGCGGGGGAGGAGCGCGCACGGCTCGACGCCGAGGCCGTCGCGGGCGACCCGCCACCTGCCGCCGAACCCTGTCCCGAGACCCCGCAGGCGACGCGTTCCACCGACGGTTCCACGACTCCCTACCTGGGCTGCGAGCCGGCGGGTGGCGTCCAGTCCACCGCTCGGTCGGTCGAGGAGGGCGCGTCCAGCACCACGCTGGCCAAGGCGGTCGACGAGGTGCTCGCGTCCCACCTGCCGGGCGCGGACCTGCCGCCCACCACGGTGCGGATCGTCAAGGGCGAGGCGAGAGTCGACGTCGCGGCCGGGTTCGAGCAGGCGCTGGCCGACACCGGGGTGCCCCCGGGCGACGTCTGGCAGGCGCTGCTGTTCACCGCGCACAGCAACGGCGCCATCGACTCGGTGAAGTTCACGCTCGACGGGGACTGTCTAGCCTTCGCGTACGCGACGGGCGGGGACATGTGCGCCTCGACCGACCTGCCGATCGAGCTGGGCTGAAGGGGATGATGACGATGCGTGCGACGCTCCGCCGGGTCCTGTCCCTGTTCGCGGCCCTCGCGCTCGCCGGTGGCGGGCTGCTGGCCGTGGCCCCGACCGCGGCCGCTGACGTGACCTACGTGCCCGACGACTGGAACGGCAAGGTGATCTACCTGTCCCAGGCTTGCCACGACCGCGGCGACACGGTGTGCCATACGAACACGGGCTGCGACGGGTTCAGCGAGAACGTGAACGCCCGCTGGGTAGCGGGATCGGCCGCTGCCCAACATGGCACGGCCCGGTTGAACCTGCTGGAACGTGGCTACAAGGTGATTCGGGGGAACGGCCTGGCCAGGTCGAACATCGCGAACTCGAACAGGGCGGGCGCGGACCTGCACGTGCCGATCCACTCCAACGCGATCAACAAGGCGTGCGAGACCGGCTACTCGAAGGACCGGTACGGCACCCACGTCTTGTACGTGTCGTCGGCCGGCAAGGAGTGCGCGCAGATCATGAAGACGCGCGTGGGTGCGAGCAGCCCGGGCACGAACGACTCCCGGCGGTACCGGACCGACCTGGGCGAGCTGAACCAGACCAACGCGGTGGCCTGCTACCTGGAGATGGAGTACCACGTGTGGAACCGCGGCGTGCAGTGGATGCGGGACCGCAGCGGCTGGTCCTGGCGGATCGCCCTCAGCGTCGACGAGTACCTGGGCTACCCGTGATGCGCGCGCGGCTGTTCGTGCCGGTCGCCGCTGTCGTGCTCGCCCTGGTGGCGTGCACGGGAGCCCCCGAGAGCCCAGGGCCGTCGGGATCTCCGCAGGGTGCGGGAGCGCAGGGCGCCCCGAGAGCGAGCTCGACGCCGGAGGCGACGGAGCCGTCCGACGATCCGGCCATCACCGTCCGGGCAGCCGACGGCACCTGGGTGGTGCGCGGAACGGGCTTCTCGGGCGGCAACCAGTACCTGGTCCAGTGCACCGGCGGCACGACGGCGGGGGCGAGCGCCCTCGACGAGTGCGACATGTCGACGAGCGAGCAGGTGGTCGCCGACGAGCGCGGACGGATCTCGGCGACGCGGCCGGCCAGGGCGTTCGTCAACGTCGGCGCCGTGTCCGAGGTGGACTGCACGGAAGACCCCTGCGCGCTGGCTGTCGCCGACCTCGCCGACGTCGTGCTCGCGGCAGCCGCCGCCCCGCTGCCCGACGGCGCCGAGCCACCCGACGCGCCAGCTATCGTGCTGTCCGAGCTGAAGCTCGGAGCCGAGAAGGGCCGCGTCACGGTGACGGGCACCGGCTACGCCAAGGGCACGGCAGTCCGGATCGTGCAGTGTGCCACCACGTCGGACGGCGGGGTGGACGGGGACAACTGTCTGTACGACGACGGCAAGCGCGTCGTCGCCGATGACTCGGGCTCCGTGGTCGCGCGGCTACCGGTCCAGCGCGAGATCGAGCTGGTCGGCGGGGGTGTGGCCGACTGCGCCGTGGCGGACGCGTGCGTGGTCGCGAACGCGTGGACCGACGGCGCACGGATGGCGAGGGCCGAGCTGCTCTGGGAGTAGACGGCCGCTGTCGGTGACGCATGGCAGGCTGTGTCCGTGCCTCCAGCGACCAAGCGCCGTACCGCCTCACCGCCCGCCGGCCGCAGCTGGGACGAGCCGACGCTCGCCCCGGTCGTGCTCGTGCGCGGTGCCGAACCGCTCCTGACCGAGCGCGCGGTGGACGGCGTCGTCGAGCTGGCGCGCGCGCGTGATCCCGAGGTCGAGAAGGTCGAGCTCGAGGGCGCCACGTACGGCGTGGGTCAGCTGCTGGTCGCGACGAGCCCCTCCCTCTTCGGGGAGGCCAAGGTGGTGGTGGTCCGGTCGACGGAGTCCGGCACCGAGGACCTGATGGCCGATCTCATCGCGTACGTCGCCTCGCCGGACGAGGAGACCACCGTCGTGGTGGTGCACGGCGGCGGACAGCGCGGCAAGAAGATGCTCGACACCGTCACGAAGTCGGGCGCGCCCGTCATGGTGTGCGAGCCGGTGACCAAGGACGCCGAGAAGGCGTCGTTCGTGGTGGGGGAGTTCAGGGCCGCACGTCGCAGGGCCGACGCCGAGGCCGTACGCGCCCTGGTGGACGCGCTCGGCAGCGACCTGCGTGAGCTCGCGTCGGCCTGCTCGCAGCTGATCGCCGACACGACCGGCACCATCACGGCTGCCACCGTGGACAAGTACTACGGCGGGCGCGTCGAGGCCACGGGCTTCCGGGTCGCCGACGCCGCGGTGGCCGGTGACGCCGGCGGCGCGGTCGCGCTCCTCCGGCATGCGCTGGACACCGGGCTGGACCCGGTGCCCATCGTCGCGGCCCTGGCGCTACGCCTGCGCAACCTCGCGAAGGTCGCCTCGATGCGGGGCGGAGGGCTCGCGGCACGAGACCTGGGCATGGCGCCGTGGCAGGTGGACCGCGCCCGGAAGGACCTGCGGAGCTGGACGCCGGAGGGTCTGGCGGCGGCGATCTCCGCCGTCGCGCAGGCTGATGCCGACGTCAAGGGCGAGGCCCGGGACACTGTCTTCGCGGTGGAGCGTGCGGTCATGACCATCGCGCGCTCCCGGCGTTCCTGACCCGTTCGTTACCCGTTCGATCCCGGGCACATGATCCTGGGCACACGAAAGACGCCGCCCGCCCGAGGGGCGAACGGCGTCCGACGAAGTGTGCTCAGAGAGCGGCGACCGACTTCGCGAGGGCCGACTTGCGGTTCGCAGCCTGGTTCGAGTGGATGACGCCCTTGGCGACAGCCTTGTCGAGCTTGCGCGACGCGGTGGCAAGGCTGACCGTCGCGGTCTCCTTGTCGCCGGCTGCGATGGCCTCACGCACCTTGCGCACGTGGGTCTTCAGCTCCGACTTGACGGACTTGTTGCGCAGACGAGCCTTCTCGTTCGTCTTGATGCGCTTCATCTGGGACTTGATGTTTGCCACGAGTGTACTTCCTGGTGTGTTCGCCTGATGGCGAGCGGATAGGTCGTAGAGGGCGGTCACAGCTCCGGGACTGGGGTGGGGACCCGTGGAGAGGAACCGTGACTGTGCCCGCCGACCTGGGCGGACACGCGACCTCCAAGGCTACCAGAGGGAACGAGGCTGCGTGCGCGACGCCGGGTGTGCGGCCCGCGACCGCCGGAAAGGGCCTCTGACATGGGACCTTAGAATTCCACAATGAGTACCAGGACACTGCGAGGACGTTTCCAGTGGACCGTGGTCGTACCGGTTCTAGCCCTGGTGCTTCTCGTGGTCACATGGACCAACCATGACCACCCGGTCATCCTGTCGGTCATCGGCGCCGCCTTGGTCGGCGCCGTGCTCGCGGCGGTCCACCACGCGGAGGTGGTGGCGCACAAAGTAGGTGAACCGTTCGGCTCCCTCATCCTCGCGGTCGCGGTGACCGTCATCGAGGTAGGGCTGATCCTCATGCTGATGAGCAGCGGCGGCGACGCGTCCAGCACCTATGCCCGCGACACCGTCTTCGCCGCCGTGATGATCACCTTCAACGGGATCGTCGGGCTGTCCCTGCTGGTGGGCGCGAGCAAGCACCACCTGGTCAGCTTCAACGCGTCGGGCACCGGGTCGGCGCTCACCACCGTGATCGCGCTGGCCGGGGTCACCCTCGTGCTGCCCCGCTTCACCACGTCGGCGGACGGCGGCGCCTACACCGCCTTCCAGCTGGCCTTCGCGGCGGTGGCGTCGCTGGTGCTGTACGGAGCATTCGTGTTCACGCAGACCGTGCGCCACCGCGACTTCTTCGTGCCCGTGACGAGCGACAAGTTCGGCCGGGTCACCGGCATCATCCGGGACGCGGACGGCGACGACCACGCCGATCCGCCTCCCGCCAAGGAGGCCCGGATCAGCGTGGCGCTGCTGCTCGTCGCCCTGGTCTCGGTGGTCTTCCTGGCGAAGATGCTCTCGCCGACCATCGAGCACGGGGTCGAGGCGGCAGGCCTGCCCTACGGCGTCGTCGGCGTCGTCATCGCGCTGCTCGTGCTCGCGCCCGAGTCGATAGCCGCGGTCCGCAACGCTCTGCGCAACCGTGTGCAGACCAGCCTCAATCTTGCCTACGGCTCCGCGATGGCGTCGATCGGCCTGACCATCCCCACCATCGCCGTCGCGATGATCTGGATGGACGGGCCGCTCATCCTCGGCCTCGAACCGGTCCAGATGGTGCTGTTCGCGGTCTCGGTGGTGGTCGCGATGCTGAGCATCGCGCCGGGCCGGGCCAAGACCCTGCAGGGGGTCGTGCACCTGGTGCTGTTCGCCGCGTTCCTCGTGGTGTCGGTCCAGCCGTAGCGGGTCAGCCGGCGTAGCCGGTCAGAGCGCGGCGGCCACCTGGTCGAAGACTGCCCTGTCCAGGATGGCTCCCTCACGGCGCACGGCGTCCGGGTGGATGCGGATCACGCGGTTGAGGCGCACCTCGGACGGGCGGCCCGAGCTGTCCCACGCCCCGGTCCCGATGTCCATCCAGCGTCGCCCCGCGCGGCTCTCCTGCGCGGCGTCGCGGTCGTGGTCCTGGCTGGTGAGCTGGAGCGCGAGTAGCCAGGGGCCGTCGTTGCCGACCACGAGCACCGGCCGGTCCTTGCCCTGGCTGTGATCTTCTTCATACGGGACCCAGGACCACACGACCTCGCCCGGGTCCGGCTCGCCGTCCAGCTCGGGGCGGTAGACCGGTGTGACGCTGCCCTCGAAGTCGCCGGGGTAGCCCTCGGTGTCGGGCACGTCCTGGCCCTTGGACGTGCGCCGGCCCGCGGGCCGCGAAGCAGGGGTCGGGCGGTCGCCGCTCGGGCGCTGGTCCTTCTGGTCGAGGGCGGTGCGCACCACTGCCTCGACCACGTCACCGAGCAGCTTGATCCACGGGTTCTGAGTCACGGAGGGCAGGGTAGCCCGGCGCCGGCTCGCAAGCGATGCGGGCGGACGCCGGGCGGCGGGCCTCAGGTCAGGTCGAGCGCCCGGTCCATGTACTTCACGACCTCGTTGAACATGTCCTCGTCGAGGATGTCGCCCTCGCGGCGCACGTCGTCCGGGTCGATGCGGATGACGCGGTTGATCCGCACCTCCGAGTCGCGGCCGGTGCTGTCCCAGCGGCCGGTGCCGACGTCCATCCAGATCCGGCCGGCCCGCGCCTCCTGCAGCGCGTCGCGGTCGTGGTCCTGGCTGGTCAGCTGGAGGCCGAGCAGCCAGGGCCCGTCCTTGCCCACGAGCAGCACGGGGCGGTCCTTGCCCTGGCTGTGGTCCTCCTCGTACGGAATCCAGGTCCAGACCACCTCGCCGGGGTCCGGGTCGCCGTCCAGCTCGGGGTTGTAGATCGGGTGGACATCACCCTCGTAGTCGCCGGGGTAGTTCCTGTCTGATGCGAAGGTCACGCCCGGAACCGTACCGGAACGGATGAAGCGCGCATCCAGGACTTACCCGACGCAGGCAGAATCGGCGCGGGTTACCCGGCGCGGGTTACCCGGCGCGGGCTAGCCGGCGCACCGCCGGGCGAGCTCGGCGAGCTGGGTCGCCATCGGTTCCGGCGCCCACGAGTGCATGGCGCCCGGCATCTCCTTCTCGGTGCCGTTCGGCACCGCGGCCACGATGCTCGCCGCAGCCACGGGCATCTCCGGGAAGGTCTCCGCCCCGTACATGGCGAGCACGGGGACCGTGACGTCGAGCGCTCCCTCCTCCAGCGCGCGCTGGGCCCAGGCGAGCGACTGCGCGTCGGCGCGGTAGGCGGCGACGGTCCGGGCGATGCTGGGCCAGGCAGGGGACGCCTCGATCTCAGCGAGCCACTCGGGCGGCATGTCCTTCATGTAGTGCCGCATCGCGTTCTCGTGGTCGCCGGTGTCGAGCAGGCGCTCGATCTCGTCGGCCCACGCCTGCGCCTGTGCGGCGGTGCCGCCCAGGGGCGCCTCCCAGAGGGCGAGGCCGGCGACCGGCAGCCCGGCGTCGGCGGCCCGCAGGCTCACCGAGCAGCCGGACGAGTGCCCAACGAGCACGGCGGGGCCGCCCACGACCTCGATCAGCGCGGCGATTGCCGCCAGCTCGCGGTCGAGGTCGAGGCGGCCCTCGGCGGGGCTCTCTCCGCGCCCGAGCCGGTCGAACGTGACGGCGGTCAGCCCGGCATCGGCGACATGCTCGGCGGTCTCCGCGGTCACGGGGTCGTCGGCCCGGTCGGGACCGGCTCCCGTCACGAAGACGACGGCTGGTCCGGAGCCGCGCAGGTCGTAGGCGACGCGGTCGCCCTGGCTGGTGTTCGCATAGTCGGTCATGACCGTCCGACGGCGAGGCGGTGCTCAACTCATCGGTCGGGGCGCTGGATTCTCGCGCCGAGATCGGTCCGTTGCCTCGAGATCGGTCCATCGATGGACCGATCTCGAGGCAAGCGACCGATCTCGGGCAGGTGACGCCCGACCGGCGTCACGGCACGATCGGCTGGGCCAGTGCCGTCTCGAGGTCGGCGCGGTCGCCCTCGACGGTGAGCCCCGCCTCAGCGGGCGTGAGGCGGTGCCACAGCGTCAGCGCGAGTCCCTCGGCAGTCCCGGACACGACGACGTCCGGCGCCACCTCGTCCGCGCGCCCGCCCGGGGCGCCGAGCACCCAGACGGGCGTACCGCCGACGTCGGTCGCGACGAGCGAGACCGGGTGCCGCACCGGCTCCATGCGCCCGAGGCCCACCTGCCGGGGCTGGAGCACTGTGACGACCTCGTCGACAGTGTCGGCCCACACCTCTGGCTCGGCACCGGCCAGGCCGGTCGAGCCGGCCCCGGCGGTCGCGGCCAGCAGGTCGTGCAGGTGCACGAGCGTCTCGTGGGTCTGCCTGCGGCGCCAGAACCACGCCGGGCCGGGGCCCATGGGGGCAGGGTGGGTCAGGACCCGCCCGACAGCGTCCGGTCGGAGTCCCGCGAGGGTCGCGCGCAGCTCCGACGCCTGCGCGGCGTAGTGCGGCGCAAGGTCGAACGGTCCGGAGCCGAGGGGCGCGCCCTTGGCCCCGCGGGCGTTGCCTGCGGCCCAGTGATGGATCTGGGCGAGGTGTTCCACCAGCTCACGTACCGTCCAGTCGCCGCAGGCGGGGACCCGCGCGTCGACGTCGGCGTGGGGTACGGCGGCGAGGAAGTCGCCCTGGAACCGGGCCAACAGCGACAGATGGTCGAGGCTCATGTGCCGCAACGTACCGCGCGACACCGACACCCGGCGCGACGCTCCGGATGACGACCGCCACACATCATGGAACCGTTGGGCTACGTCCGTCGTTCTCCACGCGATGCCCAGCGGGCGTCCGGCCGGAGACCCTCTGGCCGCCACCGAACCGCACCACCACCAGCGAAGGATCATGGACTCCAGTCATAGACCCCGCCCACAGGCACGTCGTCGGACCATCGGACGGGGGTGGGGGCGTTGAGCTGGGTGATCTCCCTCCTGCTGGGGGTGCTGGTGATCCTGGCGATCACCGCGGTGACGGGCTACTTCGTCGCGCAGGAGTTCGCGTACATGGCGGTCGACCGCGCGCGCCTCGCGGCCCGCTCCGAGTCCGGGGACGCCGGGGCGCGCCGTGCGCTCGGCGTGACCCGGCGGACCAGCTTCATGCTCTCCGGCGCCCAGCTCGGCATCACCGTCACGGGCCTGCTCGTCGGCTACGTCGCCGAGCCGCTCGTCGGTGAGTCGCTCGGCGAGGCCCTTGGCGGCGTCGGCGTGCCGGTCGGTACAGGCGTCGCGATCGGCACCGTCCTCGCGCTGGTGTTCTCGACGCTGGTCCAGATGCTGTTCGGCGAGCTCGTCCCGAAGAACCTGGCGATCGCGCGGCCGGAGCCGGTGGCTCTGTGGCTCGCCCGCTCGACCACTGTCTACCTCGCCGTCTTCGGCTGGCTCATCAAGGTGTTCGACGCCGCGTCCAACGCGCTGCTGCGGCTGCTGCGCATCGAGCCGGTGCACGACGTCGAGCACTCGGCGACCGTGCGCGACCTCGAGCACATCGTCGCGGACTCGCGGGCCAGCGGCGACCTCCCCGGGGACCTCTCGGTGCTGCTGGACCGCATCCTCGACTTCCCGCGGCAGGACGTGGAGCACGCGATGATCCCGCGGGCCCGGGTCGGCGTGGTCCAGCCCGACGACACGCTCGCCCAGGTGCGCGAGCTGATGGCCCGCGGACACTCCCGCTACCCGGTGCTCGACGACGTCGGCGAGGTGGTCGGCGTCGTGCACCTGACCGACCTGCTGTCGGCGCGTCACGGGGCGGCGACCGTCGCGGACCTCCTGCGGCCCGCGCTGGTGCTGCCCACGGCGATGGCGCTGCCCGACGCCCTGCGGGAGCTGTCGGCCACGCGGAACCAGATGGCGTGCGTCGTCGACGAGTACGGCGGGTTCGCCGGCGTGCTCACCGTGGAGGACCTCGCGGAGGAGCTCGTCGGTGAGATCACCGACGAGCACGACGACGAGATCGACCCCGTGACCGCGGCGTCGGACGGCGTGTGGGTCATGGCCGGCGACGTCCACCTGGACGAGGTGGAGCGCGCGGTCGAGCGTGACCTGCCGGAGGGGGACCACGAGACGATCGCCGGCCTGGCGATCGCCGTGCACGGTGCGCTGCCGACGGCGGGTGCCGTCGTCGACGTCGCCCTGCCGGCCGACCCGGCCGACCTCGTCGCGCTGGAGCCGCGCCCGGCAGAGGTGCTCAGGATCGAGGTGCTCGAGGTGGAGCGGCACGTGCCGTCCCGCGTCCGGGTCACCGTCGTCGACGCCGACGTGGCGTCCGAGACCGAGAGCGAGGAGACCCGATGAGCAACCCCTGGGTGGTCGTTGCCGCGACCGTTGCCATCATCGCGCTGAGCGCGTTCTTCGTCGCCGTGGAGTTCGCGCTGCTCGCGGCCAAGCGCCACCGCCTGGAGGACGCGGCCGCCACGAGCCGCTCCGCCCGGGCCGCGCTGCGCAGCGCGAGCGAGCTCACGGTGCTCCTGGCCGGCTCGCAGCTCGGCATCACGGTCTGCACCCTGGCGCTCGGTGCCATCACCAAGCCCGCGGTGCACCACTGGCTGACGCCGGTGTTCGAGACGTGGGGCGCGCCCCTCTGGGCCGCCGACGTCGCGGGCTTCGTGCTGGCGCTCGTCATCGTCACGTTCCTGCACCTGGTGGTGGGGGAGATGGCGCCCAAGTCGTGGGCCATCGCGCACCCGGAGGCCAGCGCCACGATGCTGGCGCTGCCGATGCGGGCGTTCATGACGCTGACCCGGCCGGCGCTCGTGGCGCTGAACGGCGCGGCGAACTGGTGCCTGCGGCGCGTCGGCGTCGAGCCGGCGGACCAGGTCGCGTCAGGGCAGGGGCCGGACGACCTGCGGCACCTTGTCGAGCACTCCGCCAGCGTCGGGGCACTCTCCGTCGCCTACTCCGATCAGCTCTCCGGAGCGCTGGACCTGCGCCGTCTCACGGTCGAGGACCTGCTGGCGGCGCACACGACCCCGGCCGCCGTCGGCCACGGCGCGACAGCCGCCGACGTGCAGGAGGCGTCCCGCGCCTCCGGCCACCTGCGGATCCTCGTGCAGGAACCCGGCCGCCTGCCGGACGGTGTCGTGCACGTACGCGACACGCTCCTGCTGGCGGACGACGCGTCCGTCGCGGACGTCACCCGGCCGGTCTTCGAACTGGCCGCCGACGTGCCGCTGCACAGCGCCCTGACGAGCATGCGGGAGACGGGCAACCTGCTGGCGATCGTGGCCCGGCAGGGAGGCGCCGCCGACTACGGCGTGGTCACCCTCGCCGACGTCCTCCGCAAGCTCCTCCCCCGCACGACGGCGGCTAACCCCTGACCCCCCGTTGAGTGCTGGATATCTGCGGCCCTTGTGGGCTCGGCAGAGCAAATACCCAGCACTCAACGGGCTTCCAGGACCGCGTCCAGCTCGGGGAGGAAGTTTCCGAGGTCCTTGGGGTTGCGGGAGGTGATGAGCGGGAACCCGGCACCGCTGTCCCGGACCACCGGTTCGTCGACCCAGGTGCCGCCCGCGTTGCGGATGTCGGTGGCGAGGGACGGGTAGCTGGTGAGCGTCGCGCCGGCGACCTGTCCCGCCTCCACGAGCGCCCACGGACCGTGGCAGATAGCGGCGACCGGGCGCCCGGAGGACGTGAACGCCTCGACCACCTCGACGGCCCTGGCGTGCAGGCGCAGGCTGTCGGCGTTGATCGTCCCGCCGGGAACGAGCAGCAGGTCGAACCCGGCCGGGTCGACCTCGTCGATGGTGGTGTCCGGCGCCACGGCCTCGCCGGGCTTCTCGTCGCCGACCAGGGTGCGGACGTCGTCCCGGGACACGGCGGCCAGGGTGACCACGGCACCGCGGTCCCGCAGGTGGCGCATGGGTACGAGGAGCTCGTCCTGCTCGACGCCGTAGTTGGTCACGAGCGCCAGCACTTGCCTGCTCGTCAGATGCGGCATGGGTCTCCTCCTCCGATCGGGTTCGCTACGTCACGACAGTAGGCACGACCGTGCCCCGCTCGCACGGGACGTGGGAGAATGGTGGCTGGCCTTCCCACCCTGACTACGGAGCGAGAACGCTTTGCCCATCCCCGGTCCTGCGCTCACGGCGCGCATCCAGCCGAATGCCACCGCGCCAGAGCTGATCCGCAACTTCTGCATCATCGCGCACATCGACCACGGCAAGTCCACGCTGGCCGACCGCATGCTCCAGCTCACCGGCGTGGTCGACTCGCGTGCCATGCGCGCGCAGTACCTGGACCGGATGGACATCGAGCGCGAGCGCGGCATCACCATCAAGTCGCAGGCCGTGCGCATGCCGTGGGCTCTGGCCGACGACGCGGGCGTGCTGACGCCGCACGCCCTGAACATGATCGACACCCCTGGCCACGTCGACTTCACGTACGAGGTCTCCCGGTCGCTGGCCGCGTGCGAGGGGGCGGTGCTGCTCGTCGACGCCGCCCAGGGCATCGAGGCGCAGACCCTGGCGAACCTGTACCTCGCCATGGAGAACGAGCTCGAGATCATCCCGGTCCTGAACAAGATCGACCTCCCGGCGGCGCAGCCGGAGAAGTACGGCGAGGAGCTCGCGAAGCTGGTGGGCTGCGAGCCGGAGGACGTCCTCAAGGTCAGCGGTAAGACCGGCGTCGGCGTGGAGCCGCTGCTCGACCGCATCGTGCAGCGCGTGCCGGCCCCGACCGGCGACCCGGACGCCCCGGCCCGCGCCATGATCTTCGACTCCGTCTACGACACCTACCGCGGCGTCGTGACCTACGTGCGGGTGATCGACGGCGACCTGAACCCGCGCGAGAAGATCGTCATGATGTCGACGCGTGCCACGCACGAGCTCCTGGAGATCGGCGTCAGCTCGCCGGAGCCGAACCGGACCAACGGCCTGGGCGTCGGTGAGGTCGGCTACCTGATCACCGGCGTGAAGGATGTGCGCCAGTCCAAGGTCGGCGACACCGTGACCAACGCGGCCAAGCCCGCCGCGGAGGCGCTCAGCGGTTACAGCGACCCCAAGCCCATGGTGTTCTCGGGCCTGTACCCGATCGACGGCTCCGACTACCCGGTGCTGCGCGACGCCCTGGACAAGCTCAAGCTCAACGACGCCGCGCTCAACTACGAGCCGGAGACGTCGGTCGCCCTCGGCTTCGGCTTCCGCGTGGGCTTCCTCGGCCTGCTGCACCTCGAGATCGTGCGCGAGCGCCTCGAGCGCGAGTTCGACCTCGATCTCATCTCGACGGCCCCCAACGTCATCTACGAGGTGACGATGGAGGACAACACCAAGGTCGTGGTGACGAACCCGTCGGAGTTCCCCGGGGGCAAGATCAAGGACGTCCGCGAGCCGGTCGTCAAGGCGACGATCCTCACCCCGAGCGAGTTCGTCGGGGCCGTCATGGAGCTCGCGCAGAGCAAGCGCGGCGACCTGCAGGGCATGGACTACCTGTCCGAGGACCGCGTCGAGCTGCGCTACGAGCTGCCCCTCGCCGAGATCGTCTTCGACTTCTTCGACCAGCTCAAGTCGAAGACCCGTGGATACGCGTCCTTCGACTACGACACGACGGGCGACCAGGTCTCCGACCTCGTGAAGGTCGACATCCTGCTCCAGGGCGAGCACGTCGACGCGTTCAGCGCGATCGCGCACCGCGACAAGGCGTACTCGTACGGCGTCATGATGACGGCCAAGCTCAAGGAGCTCATCCCGCGCCAGCAGTTCGAGGTGCCGATCCAGGCCGCCATCGGCGCCCGGGTGATCGCCCGCGAGACCATCCGCGCCATCCGCAAGGACGTGCTCGCCAAGTGCTACGGCGGCGACATCAGTCGTAAGCGCAAGCTCCTGGAGAAGCAGAAGGAGGGCAAGAAGCGCATGAAGAACATCGGCTCCGTCGAGGTGCCGAAGGAGGCGTTCATCGCCGCGCTCTCCTCCGACGCGGCAGCCCCCAAGGACAAGAAGAAGTAGGTGCCCGCACTTCCTTCCGGCGTCCCCGTGCCCGACGACGGCGGGCTGCCCGCCTGGGTACGCCCGAGTGCTCGACCAGCGGTTCAGCCGTTCGGGGTCTACGTGCACGTCCCGTTCTGCACCGTGCGCTGCGGCTACTGCGACTTCAACACCTACACGGCGTCCGAGCTGGGCGGCGGCGCGAACCAGGCGCAGTACGCCACGACGGCGCTGCTCGAGGTCGACCTCGCGGCGAAGGTGCTGGCCGACGCCGGGCGCACGCCCGCCGCGGTCTCCACCGTCTTCTTCGGCGGCGGCACTCCCACGATGCTGCCGGCGACGGATCTCGCCCGGGTGCTCGGTGGCATCAAGGACACCTGGGGCCTGGCCGGTGCCGTGACCGGGTCGGGGCAGGCGGCCGAGGTCACCACCGAGGCGAACCCCGACTCGGTGACGCCCGAGTCGCTGCGGGTCCTGGCCGACGCCGGGTTCACCCGCGTCTCCTTCGGGATGCAGTCGGCGGTGCCGCACGTGCTGGCGACGCTCGAGCGCACCCACGACCCGCTGCGCATCCCCGACGTCGTCCGCTGGGCGCGGGACGCCGGGCTGGACGTGTCCCTCGACCTGATCTACGGGACCCCTGGCGAGTCCCTCGACGACTGGCGCACCAGCGTGGAGACGGCGCTGGCCACCGGCGTCGACCACGTCTCCGCGTACGCGCTGGTGGTCGAGCCCGGCACCAAGATGGCCGCCCAGGTCCGCCGCGGCAAGATCACGCTGCCCGACGACGACGACCAGGCCGCCAAGTACGAGCTCCTCGACGACCTGCTCACGGAGGCGGGTCTGCGCTGGTACGAGGTGTCGAACTGGGCGCGTGCCGGGCACGAGTGCCGCCACAACATCGGGTACTGGCGCGGCGACGACTGGTGGGGCGTCGGCCCGGGCGCGCACAGCTACGTGTCCGCGCCGGCGTCGGTGGTCGCCCTTCGACAGGCTCAGGATCCGCGTGTCGAGACCGAGACGCCCGCCGGCGTCCGCTGGTGGAACGTCAAGCACCCCCGTGCCTACGCCGCGCGGCTGGAGGCGGGACAGAGCCCCGGTGCGGGACGCGAGCTGCTCACCCGCCAGGAGGCGCACCTCGAGCGGGTCATGCTCGGGGTACGGCTGCGCGAGGGTCTTGACCTGGGGGTCCTGTCGCAGGCGGGCCGCACCGCGGTGGCGGGTCTCGTGGCGCGCGGGCTGCTCGACGGCCACGCGGCGGTGGGCGCCGGGAGCACGTCCGCCCGGGCCGTGCTCACCCGCCGCGGCCGCCTGCTGGCCGACACCGTCGTGCGCGACCTCACCGCGTGACGACAAGCACCTGAACATCCCGCCGAAGCCCTGAATGGTTTGTTTGCGCGGTGGGCGAAAACGTCGATATCTTGTGCCGATTCACACCGTTACGAGGCAGCACCGGCACGCCTGACAAGGGGCACGCGCATGAGCAACACCTACGGCGGCTGGAACCCTGAGGATCCGCACCGTCGGCAGACCCCCGAGTCCCGTCGGCAGCAGGGCGCGAACCCGCACGGACAGCAGGAGCCGGCCCGGGACGCGTACGGCCAGGAGCAGCAGCCAAGGGAACCGCAGCCGTTCGACCCGTACGGCCCGCGCGACCCCTATGGACGCCCCGCCAACCCGTATGGCCGGCCCGACTACCAGCCCCAGCAGCAGCCGGAGCAGCTCGATCCGCAGCCGGGCGTGTGGGGCCAGTTCCAGGGCCGCCCGCAGACGGCACAGGTACCGCAGCAGCGGTCGGCCCCCGTGGACCCGCGGCAGCACCAGACGCCGCCGGTCCAGCCGGAGCTCCCACGGTACTCCGCCGTCCCGGGGCCCGAGCACCGGCCCGAGGCGGCCGGTCCGCCGACGGTCGGCGGCGCGTGGCGCTGGGGCTGGAGGGCGTTCGGCGCGAGCTGGGGCCGCTGGGTGCTGATGAGCCTGCTGCTCGGCCTCGCGCAGCTCGCCGTCATCCTGGCGTTCAGCCCGTCCACCGTGGACGGCTTCATGAACGCGGCCGACCCCGCGGCGGTCGACGCCGCGCAGGCCGCCGGCCAGACGTTGAGGGCCAAGGGGCTCGCGGCGGCCGGCACGGCGGTCTGCTTCCTGCTGCAGGCCCTCCTGTACTCCGGAGCGCTCGCCGCGACGCGCACCGGCAAGGTCCGCTTCCGCGACTTCTTCGCGCTCCGTGGCCTCGGCGGGCTCCTGGCGTACGCCGTGCTCACCGGGCTGCTCGGGTTCGTCAGCATCAGCGTGCCCGTGACCGGTGCGGCGGTGCAGGTCGTCGTCACGCTGCTCCTGCTGCCGGTGCCCTTCCTGATCCTCGAGGGAGTGGGCTTCGGCAGGGCGGTCGGCCGTGGCGTCGGGCTGGTCTTCTCGCACCTCGGCACCGCGCTCGCGGTGTTCGGGATCTTCGCCGGGCTGGCCCTCGCCTCGGTCTTCACGTGCGGGCTCGGCCTCGTGGTGGTCGCACCCGCGATGCTGCTGGTGGGGGCATATCTCGTCCAGCGCTGGACCGGAGAATCAGTCCCCGGCTGACCGCCGGGTAACAACTCGGCAATTGCGCATGCGGAGATGCGTAGAAGAGGTGAAGGTGGCTTCGGATCACTGACCAGCCAAGGGGAACTTCACATGAGCGAGAACACACCACGGGGCCCGTACGGTCCGGGCTCCGACGGGCCGACGCCGCCGTCGAGCGGGGCCACGCCGCCGAGCGCGGGTGGCCCGCCGCCGCCTGCGTACGGTGGTGGGGTCCAGCCGCCCGCGTACGGCGGCGGGGGTCAGCCGCCGGCCTACGGCGGACCGGAGGCGCCGTACGGGACGCAGTCGTCCAGCCCGTTCGGGGTCGGGGAGGCGCTGAGCTTCGGCTGGAACCGGTTCAAGGCGAACTGGCTGTTCTGGGTGCTGTTCGTGCTGCTGACTTTCGTCGTCAGCGCGGTCTTCAACTCGGGCTCGATCGGCGACCTCCAGGAGCAGATCAACGCGTCCTCCGACCCCGAGGCGATGGCGGCGCTGGCGGCCGACATGTCCGGCGCGAGCTCGCTGCTCCAGGCGATCGGATCGCTGATCGTCGCCGTGCTCCAGGCGCTCGGGGTCAACGCCGCGCTGCGCGAGGTCTCCGGTGAGAAGGCGAGCTGGGGCAACCTCTTCAAGGCCAACAGCTACGGGATGATCATCCTGGCCGCCCTGCTGCTGGCAGCCGCGAGCTTCGTGGGCGTCCTCCTGTGCGGGCTCGGGCTCATCGCGGTGGCGATCTTCGCCGTGTTCACGTACCACAACGTGGTCGACAAGGGCATGAACGCGTGGGCGGCCTTCACCTCGTCGTTCTCCCTGGTGGGCAAGAACTTCGGTGCGGTGTTCCTGCTGGAGCTGGCGCTCTTCGGGATCAACATCGCCGGTGCCCTCCTGTGCGGGCTCGGCCTGTTCATCACCTTCCCGCTGTCCCTGCTGGCGATGGCCTACGCGTACCGCCGGCTCACCGGCGGCCCGGTAGCGGCATCCTGACTGCCGCGGAGATGACCATGCACCTGCTGCCAGATCCGCTCGGAATCTGGCAGCAGGTGCATGGTCATCTCACCGCCCGACGGCGGGCGGGGCTCGGCGGCGGGCGGACTACTTGATGATGCGGATGTTGACCGGGTAGCGGTACGGCGCACCCTTACCGTTCTCCACGGCCGCGAGGATCTGGAGCACCACCGCGCCGATGAGCGCGAGGAACAGGAACGAGCCGAAACCGAACGTGATCAGGGTGATGATCGTGAGGGCGATGTTCGCGAAGATGACGGTGATGGTGAAGTTCAGCGCCTCCTTGGCCTCCTGCTCCACGAACCGGCTCCGGTCCTTGAAGACCAGCCAGATCACCAGCGGCGGGATGAACGAGAACACGATCGCGCCCACCTGGGCGAAGACGCCCCACATCCGCTCGTCCGACGGGGTGAGCGGCTGCGGCTGGTACGGCGCGCCAGGACCGTACCCGGCGCTGTACGCAGGGCCGGGCTGCGGCTGGCCGGGCGCACCCTGGCCAGGCTGCTGTTCCTGGTACGGAGGCTGATCCTGGTACGGCGTCTGCGCGGGCTGCTGCGGTGGCGGACCGGGCTGCTGCGGCGGCTGCGGTTGCTGTGGGTTCTCGGACATGGCCCTAACGGTAGAGGCTGCGCCTCACGACGTGGTCACGAAATCGATAAGTTCTTCGACCCGGCCCAACAGTGCCGGATCGAGGTCGCGGAAGTCGCGCACGGTGCCGAGGATCCGCTGCCAGCCGCGGGCGACGTCGGCCTGCGTCTCGGCAGGCCAGCCCAGGGAACGCAGGATGCCGAGCTTCCACTCGGTGCCCCGGTCGATCACCGGCCAGCGGTCCAGCCCGAGCCGCTCGGCGCGCACGGCCTGCCACACGTCGACGTACGGGTGACCCAGCACCAGCACGGTGCCCCGTGGGACGTGACGCAGGGCGTCGTCGGTCAGCCGCTGCTCCTTCGAGCCGGGGACCAGGTGGTCCACCAGGACGCCGACGCGCCGCTCGGCGTCGGGCGCGAACTCGGCGAGGCGTTCGGCGAGGTGGTCCACCCCGTCGAGCATCTCGACCACCACACCCTCGATGCGCAGGTCGTCGCCCCAGACCTTCTCGACGAGCTCGGCGTCGTGCTTGCCCTCCACCCAGATGCGGCTGCCGCGCGCCACGCGCGCCGTGGTGCCGTGCACCGCGACGGACCCGGAGGCCGTGCGCGTGGGCCGGGCGGGGGCCCGGTTCAGGACGGGTGCGGTGAGCACGACGGGCTTGCCCTCCACCCAGAAACCCGGCCCGAGCGGGAACGTGCGGGTGCGCCCGCGGCGGTCCTCCAGGACGACGACGTGCATGCCGCCCGACTTCTCGACCCGCACGACGGCGCCGACCCAGCCGGTCTCGACCTCCTCGACCACGAGCCCCGGCTCGGCGGCCATGGGCTGCGACGTAGGCCGCCGCCCCCGCTGCGCGCCAGGAAACGCGGGGGACAGCACATCAGGCCCATACCGTTCGTCGAACACCCGCCGACCCTAGATCGCCGAGCCCGTTGAGTGCTGGATATCTGTGCGATCGGAGTGTCCTGGGCCGCAGATAGCCCGCACTCAACGAGCGGCGAGCAGGGCGGCCTCCGTGCGGGTCGACACGTTCAGCTTGCGCAGGATCGCCGAGACATGCACCGAGGCGGTCTTGGCCGAGATGAACAGCCGCTCGGCGATCTGCCCGTTGGTCAGGCCTTCCGCGACGAGCGCGAGCACCTGCTGCTCCCGTGCGGTGAGCGCCGCCAGCCCGTCGTCCGACGGCGGGGTCGCGGCCGGGCCGGTGCGCCCCGCACCGCCGGAGTCGGCGGGGCGCCCGGCCAGGCCCGCCCGCTCCAGCAGGCCCTGCGCCTGGTCGACCAGCAACCCGGCTCCGATCTTCCTCGCCGCACCGACCGCAGCGGCCAGCGCGGACCGGGCCCCGGCCCGGTCGCCGGCGTCGAGCAACCGCTCGCCGTCCCGCTGCAGCGCGTAGGGCACCAGGTACGCGGGTCCGGGCAGGTCGAGGACGGCGGTCCAGGCGCCCGTGCCGAGCTCGGCCTCGAAGACCGCCGCCCACGCCGGGTACGTCCGCCATCCGGAGCACTCGGCCAGGGCGGCCCGGTACGGTGCGTCGTCGACCTCCTGGCCCGCCGCGCGCAGGTCCGCGATCGCCCGTGCCGCCACCGCCAGCGGCTCCAGGTCGTAGGTCGGGCTGCGTGGCGCGTCGGGGTCGACGGCGTCCGACGCGAGCCGGAGCGCCTCGGCCGGGTCGTCGCGCAGGAGCGCGAGCTCCGCGCGGGTGACCGCGACGTGGGACCGGATCTGCAGCTCCAGGCGACCGAACCGCTCCCAGGTGGCCGCCTTGCGGCGCGCCTCCGCCTGCGCCCACGCGACCTGCCCGCGCCACATCGCCAGCCACGTGCGCCGCTCGCCGAGGTACACGGCGTACACGCTGGTGTGGATCATCGGCACCTTGCGCTCGTACCACCGGGCGGCCTCCGCCCAGTCACCACGCCCGATCATGGCCTCGACGATGTTGCCCTCCAGCATCGCCCGTGACCCCTCGGAGGCCCCGTGCTCCCGGGCCGCCACGACCCCCTCCGCGGCGATGTCCGCGGCCTCGTCCCAGAGGCCCTCCGTGAGCCGGGCGTCCGAGCCGTTGATGTAGTAGCGGCTCAGGCCCTGCCAGGTGTCGCCGGCGATCTCGCGTCCGCGGTCGATCTCGGCCAGCCCGTCCCGGTCGCCGAGCTGGAACCGGCTCACCCCGCGCAGGTTGAGCGCCACCGAGGCGAGCTCAGGGCTGCCGACAGCGGTCGCGGCGTCGTACGCCTCCGTGGCGGCCGCGGCCGACTCAGCGCGCCGCCCGTCGAGCATGGCGTGCCGGGCCCGCAGGATCAGCACCTGCGCCCGCACCGTGTCGTCCAGGCCGGGCGGTACCAGCGCGAGCGCCCTGTCGATGGCGTCCGGCCCCTCGTCCGACCCTGCGTGCCCGGCGATGAGTGCGATGTCGGCCAGGACGGCGGCCTGGCCGACGGGGTCGTCGTCCGGCCACTCCGCCAGGGCCTCGTGCGCGACCGCCAGGGCGCGGTCCACCCTGGTCGAACCGCGCAGCGACTCGGCCACGGCACGCAGCAGCTCGTGGTGCGTCACGCCGGCCACCCGCTCGGCGTCCGGCACCTGCTCCCACAGCTCCAGCGCTCGTTCCCCCAGGGACACGGCGGCGGACGTCGCGGCGGCGGTCGCGGCCTCGTGCGCGACGACGGCAGCAGCGAGCGCCCGGTCCAGGATGCCGGCGCGCCACCAGTGGTCGGCGATGCGGGACAGCTTCGCGACGGACCGGGCGCGGGTGGTCAGCGCCCGCTCGAGAGCGCGGGCGTACGCGGCGTGCAGGCGCCTGCGCTCGCCGGGCAGCAGCTCCGCGTAGACGGCCTCCTGGACCAGGGCGTGCCGGAACGCGTACCCGACGTCGGTGGCCACGAGAACGTGGGCGTCGATGGCCTCACGCGCCCGTTCCTCCGGCTGCGGCCCGACGCCGGGGTGTGCACCCGACCCGGAGCCGGCTGGTCGCTGGTCGGCCAGGACGTCGTCGAGCACGTCGTGCCACACCCGCGACCCGGCGGCCGACACGACGCGGCACAGGGCCTGCGCCTCGCGGCCGAGGCTCCAGTAGCGCAGCAGGAGGATGTCCCGGAGGGAGTCGGGCAGGTCCGTCCCGAGAAAGCCGACGAGCTCCTCCACGTAGAAGGGGACGCCCTCGCTGCGTTCGGCCAGGTCGGCGAGGTCGTCGTCCGGCTCGTCGCCCGTGCCGGTGAGCAGGTCCCGCGCCATCTCGCGGACCTCGTCCTGGCCCAGGCGGCGCAGGTCGATCCGGGTGGCGAGCCTGGCGCGGTCGAGCTCCGTCACGACGGTGCGCAGCGGGTGGGCACGGCCGACGTCGTCGCTGCGGTAGGTGAGGAGGAGCAGCAGGCCGGGGGGTGCGGCGCGGGCCAGGCGCACGACCAGCGCGCGGGTGACGTCGTCGGACCAGTGCAGGTCCTCGACGACCGCGACGACGGGGCGGCCGGCGGCGGTCCGGGCGAGCAGGTCGGCGAGCACCTCGGGCAGGCGGTCCGCTCCGGCGTCGGTGCCGGGGACGACGAGCTGTGGTGCGACCGCGGAGAGCGCACCCGCCGCGGGGCCCGCCGCCTCGACGGTGGCCTCCGGCCCGTGGGTCGCGACGATCCCGGCGAGGAGGCCGCCCGGGGCGGCGTGGGGGACGGGGCCGGAGCCGGAGTCGGCGCACTGTCCGGACAGGACGAGGAAGCCGTCGGCGTCGGACGTCAGCTCGTCGACGAGCCGGGTCTTGCCGATGCCCGCTTCGCCGGCGACCACGACGGTGCGGCCGGCGCCCGCCCGGACCGCTTTGAGAGCCTGCCGCAGTGTCTCGACCTCGTTGGTGCGCCCGACCAGTCGCGCACGGATGACCGGCATGGGCTCATCGTCCCATGCCGGTCCTGGTGTGGTTCCGCCGGTCGCCTCCGTTCCCGCGGGCGTCGCCGGTCGGCGGACCGTCGCCGCTGGCATGCCGGCTCAGGCGGCACGCGGGCGGACGGCGTCGGTCCGCCGGGTGCGGGTGGCGCGCTCGGTGGCACGCCGCTCGGCTGCCTGCTCTCGGGCGGCGAGCTCGCGGGCGACCCGCGACTGCTCTGCCCGGCGGTCGAGGTCCTGCTCGTTCCTGCGGTACTCGGCGTAGTCGGTGAAGCCGAACATGGTGTTCCTCCTGGTGAAGCCGGTCCCTCGCCGGCAGTGATTCCAGGTTCGTCGCTGAGGTAGCCCCTCCGGATCGGGCGGTCGCCGCATCTTTCGGTGCGGGTTCGCGGGGTGGCTACCGCGCGTCTAAGTCATCGCCCTATACGCCCGGCGCGAACGGTTCAGCCGGGCGGGTCGGCCGGGTGACCTGCGCATCTGACGCGCACCTGGTGGTCCGCTGGCGGGTCGGCGACTTGGCCCCTGGCGTGTGCCGCGTAGGATTGGCACTCGGTTGGCGAGAGTGCTGGAGAGCGGGCAGGAACCCGGGTGCCGTTCCCGGACGTTCTACCTGGGACGGAGGTGAGCGCGGTGAGCGAAGAACGCAGGCTCGATGTCTTGCGAGCGATCGTGGAGGACTATGTCCGGACACGGGAGCCCGTCGGATCCCGCATACTCACCGAACGGCACCGGCTCGGCGTCTCTCCGGCCACCGTGCGCAACGACATGGCGGCGCTCGAGGAGGCCGGGCTCATCGCCCAGCCGCACACCTCGGCCGGTCGCATCCCCACGGACAAGGGCTACCGCCTGTTCGTGGACCAGCTCGCCGAGGTGCGGCCGCTGACCGTGCCGCAGAAGCGTGCCATCGAGACGTTCCTGTCCGAGGCGGTCGACCTGGACGACGTCGTGACCCGGGCCGGGCGGCTCATCGCCCAGCTGACGGGTCAGGTCGCCGTCGTGCAGTATCCGTCGCTGCGCCGTTCCGGGCTGCGGCACCTGGAGCTGGTGCCCACAGCCGAGGGGCGGCTCCTCGTGGTCGTCATCACGGACACGGGGCGGGTGGAGCAGCGCTTCCTCGACGTACCGGTCGGGATGGACGACGGGACGCTCGGCGAGCTGCGCGCGCGCTTCAACGCCGCGGCCGCCGGCCACCGCCTCACCGAGATCGGTACCGCCTTCGAGCGGGTCACCGAGGCGATGCCGGACGAGCACCGGGCGCTGGCCACGGCCGTTGCCGAGGTCGTGACCGCCGCGCTCGGCGAGGAGAGCGAGGAACGCATAGTCCTGACCGGTCAGGCCAACCTGGCCCGGTCGAGCATGCGGTTCGAACAGGGCCTGCGTCCCGTGCTCGAGGCGCTCGAGGAGCAGGTGGTCCTGCTCGGACTCCTCACCGACATGACCGACGACGCCGGGGTGGCCGTGAGCATCGGCCACGAGAACCGGCTGGCGGGCCTGACGGAGACCTCGGTGGTCACGTCCGGCTACGGCTCGTCCGACGGCGACACCGTCGCGATCCTGAGCTCGATCGGCCCCACCCGGATGGACTATCCGGGCACGATCGCCGCGGTACGCGCCGTCGCGCGCTACCTGTCCCGAGTGCTGCCCAGCTGACATCCCGACCTTCCACAAACCTCCCCACAAAGAGAGACCTGTGACCGACTACTACGAGATTCTCGGTGTTCCGCGCGACGCCTCGCCCGAGCAGATCAAGAAGGCATACCGCAAGCTGGCCCGTGAGCTGCACCCCGACGTGGCAGGCGACGTGGGCGAGGACCGGTTCAAGGACGTGGCGCGCGCCTACGAGGTGCTGTCCAACCCGGACAAGCGCCAGCAGTACGACATGGGGGTGGATCCCACCTCGCCAGGCGGCGGCGCGGGCGGCGGGTTCGGGGCCGGGTTCGGTTTCCAGGACATCTTCGAGACGTTCTTCGGCGGCGGGCAGCCCGCTGGGCCGGTGCCCCGCGCCCGGCGCGGCAACGACGCGCTCGTGCGCCTCGACCTGGAGCTCGCCGAGGCGGTGTTCGGAGCCAAGCGCGAGATCCAGGTCGACACCGCGGTGGCGTGCAACACCTGCGGCGGCGACGGCGCGCGGCCGGGCACCTCGGCGCGCACCTGCGACGTCTGCCACGGCCGTGGTTCCGTGCAGCGCGTGGCCCGCTCGTTCCTCGGACAGGTCATGACGAACCAGCCGTGCTCCGCCTGCGGCGGCTTCGGCACCGTGATCCCCGAGCCGTGCACCGACTGCTCCGGCGAGGGCCGCGTGCGCTCGCGCCGCACCGTCTCGGTGAACGTGCCGGCGGGCGTCGACACCGGAACCCGCATCAAGCTCTCCGCGCAGGGCGAGGTAGGCCCCGGGGGCGGCCCGGCCGGCGACCTGTACGTCGAGATCCGGGAGCGCGCGCACGACACGTTCGTGCGGCGCGGCGACGAGCTGCACTGCACCCTCCAGGTGCCGATGACGGCGGCCGCCCTCGGCACCGTCCTCGAGCTCGACACGCTGGACGGGCTCCAGGAGATCGACCTGCGCCCGGGCACGCAGCCCGGCCAGGTCATGACGATCAAAGGGCTCGGTGTGGGGCACCTCCACTCGACCGGGCGCGGTGACCTCAACGTGCACATCGAGGTCCAGGTACCGACGGCCCTCGACGAGGAGCAGACGGCGCTCCTGCAGCAGCTCGCGGTCCTGCGTGGCGAGGAGCGTCCCGAGTCGCGGCTCGCGTCGGTCCACGGCGGCGTGTTCTCGCGCCTGCGTGACAAGCTCAGCGGGCGCTGACCGCCCACCCATGAGCGCGCCAGTCTTTCTCGCGGAGGCGTCCACCGCCCATCCGCTGTCGGAGTACGCCGCGGGCTCGGTCTATGTGCTCGACGGCGCGGAGGGCCGGCACGCCGGCGTGGTCCAGCGTCGTGGCCCCGGGGAACGGATCGACGTGGTCGACGGCGCCGGGGTACGCCTGCAGACCGTCGTCGAGTCGGTGGCCGGGGCCGAGGTGCACCTGCGGGTCGAGCAGGTGGACGTCGAGCCGGCGCCCGCCGTCGTCGTGACGCTCGTCCAGGCCCTCGCCAAGGGCGACCGCGACGAGATGGCCATCGAGGCGGCCACCGAGGTCGGTACGGACGCGATCATCCCCTGGCAGGCGGAGCGGTCCGTCGTCGTCTGGCGCGGCGACCGAGCCGCGAAGTCGCGGGCGCGCTGGGTCAGTACCGTGCGGGCCGCGACCAAGCAGGCCCGCCGGTGCCGGATTCCCGACGTCGAGGCGCCGCTGAGCACCAAGCAGCTCGCCGCCCGGACCCGTTCCGTGGTCGCGGCGGGCGGGACCGTGGCGGTGCTGCACGAGGAGGCGACCTCGGCTCTCGCGACCGTGCCGCTGCCCGACGCCGGCGAGGTGCTCGTCGTCGTCGGACCGGAGGGCGGGATCTCCGAGGGCGAGGTGGCGCTGCTGACCGAGGCGGGTGCGGTCACCGCCCGCCTGGGCCCGCACGTCCTGCGCACCTCCACGGCGGGCCCGGTGGCGATAGCCCTCCTGAGCGAGCGCTTGAACCGCTGGTCCTGAGCGACCTGACGGCCCCGGGACAGGTCCGCCTCCAGAATGACCTTGGGTACCGAATCCGGCCGGACTCGGTACCCAGGGTCATTCTGGAGGCGGACTCCCGTGCGGCTGCCGGGGTCAGTCCTTCACCGTGAACTCGGCGCCGGCCTTCGCTTCGGACCCCGCGGCCTTGGTGTCGCCGTCGGCCGCCGTCTTTGCCTCGTCCGCGCTGAGGGCGGCCGCCTTGGCGGCGGTGCCGTCGATCTCGTCGACGTCGGTGTAGTCGACGTCCTTCTTGAACTTCGCGGCGCGGTCCTGCCCGCCGACCAGGTAGTCCTGGTACTCCTGCAGGCCGTCCTCGTCGCCGTCCGCGAGGTACCGCGCCTGGTCGGCCCAGCTCGCGGCTGCGGGTGCGAACTTGATGCCGCCCGCGGCGAGCGCCTCGCGCAGCTCGGTCTCGGACGCTCCCGCCACCTGCGCGTACGTTGTGTAGCCAGCGGCCTTGAGCGTGGCGTCGATCTTCGGGCCGATGCCCTCGATGCGGCGCAGGTCCTGGGGCTCGGGCTCGGGTTCGGGCTCGGGCTCGGGTTCGGCGGCGGCCTCGGGTTCGGCGGCGGCCTCGGGTTCGGCGGCGGCCTCGGGTTCGGCCGCGGCGGCCGCCGCCTCCGCCTCGTCCGCGGCGATCGCGGCGGCCTTGGCCGCGGCGCCCTCGATCTCGTCGACGTCGGCGTAGTCGACGTTCTCCGTGAACTTCCCGAGTCGCTCCTGGCCCCCGACGAGGTAGTCCTGGTACTCGTCGAGGCCCTTCGCGTCGCTGTCCACGAGGTACTGGGCCTGGCCGGCCCAGCTGGCGGCCGACGGTGCGAACCTGATGCCCTGCCCCGCGACAGCCGCGCGCAGCTCGTCCTCGGTCGCGGCGGCGATCCTGGCGTAGGTCGGGTAGCCGGCGGCGACCAGCGCGGCGGCGATCTTGGGGCCGATGCCCTCGATACGCCGCAGGTCGTCGGGTGCCGCTGCGGTCTCCTTCGCGGCGGCGGTCTCCGGCGTCTCCGCGTCCTCGGCGGAGCCGGCCGTGGCGGAGACGTCCGCCTCGGCGGCGCGGCGTGCGACGGCCTCGGCCTCGGCGACGACGTCGGACCCTGCGGTCGCGGGCTCGGCGGCGGCCTCGGACCGGGCGGGCTCGGCGGCGACGTCGGACTCTGCGGGTCCGGGCGCGGGCTCGGCGGCGGCGTCGGACCGGGCGGGCTCAGCCTCGGTGACGTCGGACCCGGCGGACCCGGCCTCGGCCGGGGTACCGGTGTCCGAGGCGGCGACAGCGAGAGCGGGCACGGGCTGGGCGTCGGCCTCCGTGTCGACGCTCGACGCCGACCTGCCGGCGGCGTCAGCGCGCGCGGCGGCCTCGGCCTTCTCCGCCATGTGCTTGCCCTTGGCGCGGCGGCCCCAGACGAGCCAGCCGATCCAGATGCCGATGGCGAGGCCGATCAGGGCCGCGATGATGATGAATGCGAGCGATTGGGTGATGAACCAACCCACGCGAACCTCCAGGTGACTACTGCAGCGTGTGGTGTGCGGGTGACGACGAGATCCGCTGGGGCTGACACCGACGAATGGTGTCGCAGTACGCCAATCTCCATCGAACGCCGCAAACTCTCCCACATCCCATTCACCCGGGCATGACGAACTACGTCACGGTACAGAAAACCTTTCGGCTTCCCGCTCGGGCCGCCCAGCCGCTCCGGGGGCGGCTCGTCGGGCACCCCCGGTAACCTGCGGAACATGACGAGTACCGACAGCCCTGACTGCCTCTTCTGCAAGATCGTGGCGGGGGACATCCCCGCGGATGTCGTGGCGTCGTCGGACACCGCGATCGCGTTCCGGGACATCGCGCCCAAGGCGCCTGTGCACGTCCTCGTGGTGCCGAAGGAGCACTATCCGGACCTGCCGGCGTTCGCCGCGTCGGACCCCGAGGGCCTGGCGGGCGTCATCGGGCTCGCCGACGGCGTCGCGAGCGACCTCGGCGACGGCCAGCACCGCCTGATCTTCAACACGGGCCCCAAGGCCGGCCAGACCGTGTTCCACGTGCACGCGCACCTGCTCGCGGGCGGCGAGCTGCCGGGCTTCGCCTGACGGCTGGACCGGGACGCAGGAAAGACCGTGGCGGCACCCCGGCGGGTCGATAGGATGAGGGGGTCGTCATCCCTACCGCACAAAGGAGCGGATCGGTCCCGCGGGACCGGCTCATGACAACTTCGCCCAGCACACAGTCCCAGACGCGGATCGAGCACAAGATCGTCGTTCCGGCCCACATCCCGACGGTCGCGCTCCTCGGGAGCCGGGACTCGGTGCTGCGGGCCGTCGAAGAGGGCTTCCCCGGCGTCAAAATCCATGCCCGTGGCAACGAGATCGCTGTGCACGGACCGGCGGGCGACGTGGCCCTGGTCACCCAGCTGCTCGACGAGCTGATCGAGGTGGTCGAGGCGGGCACCCAGCTCACCCCCGAGGTCGTGCAGCGCTCGGTGGCGATGCTGAGCGACGCGTCGGCGTCGCGTCCCGCCGAGGTCCTGACGTTCAACATCCTGTCCAGCCGGGGCCGCACAATCCGGCCCAAGACGGTAGGGCAGAAGGCCTACGTCGACGCCATCGACACCAATACCGTCACGTTCGGCATCGGCCCGGCCGGCACCGGCAAGACCTATCTCGCCATGGCCAAGGCCGTGCAGGCGCTGCAGGCCAAGCAGGTCAACCGGATCATCCTGACGCGCCCCGCCGTCGAGGCGGGAGAGCGCCTCGGGTTCCTGCCCGGCACGCTGTCCGAGAAGATCGACCCGTACCTGCGCCCCCTGTACGACGCGCTGCACGACATGGTCGACCCCGAGCAGGTGCCCAAGCTGATCGAGGCGGGCACCATCGAGGTGGCACCCCTGGCATATATGAGGGGTAGGTCCCTAAATGACGCATTTGTCGTCCTGGACGAGGCGCAGAACACCTCGACCGAGCAGATGAAGATGTTCCTGACCCGCCTGGGGTTCGGCTCCAAGATGGTGATCACCGGCGACGCCACCCAGGTCGACCTGCCCGGTGGCACCACCTCCGGCCTGCGCGTGGTCGAGGACATCCTGCTGGGCGTCGACGACGTGGAGTTCTGCCGCCTCACGTCCTCCGACGTCGTGCGGCACCGGCTCGTGAGCGACATCATCGACGCGTACGCGCGGTGGGACGTCCTGACCGACGACCGCCGGCCGGGCCGTCAGCCGCAGGACCACCGTCAGGGCGGCAACCAGGGGAGCAAGAGGCAGCGCCGGTGAGCATCGAGGTCAACAACGAGTCCGGGTTCGAGGTCGACGAGGCGGAGTTCGCCGCGCTCGGCCGGTTCGTCCTGGACGCCATGCGGGTGCACCCGCAGTCGGAGCTGTCGATCATCTTCGTCGACACCACCGTCATGTCCGACCTGCACGTGCAGTGGATGGACGAGCCAGGACCCACCGACGTCCTCTCCTTCCCGATGGACGAGCTGCGTCCGGGGCGCGACGGTGACGTCACCCCGGCCGGCACGCTCGGCGACATCGTGCTGTGCCCGGAGGTGGCGGTCACGCAGGCCAAGGCCGCAGGCCACTCCACGACCGAGGAGCTCCTGCTCCTGACGACGCACGGGATTCTGCACCTGCTCGGCTACGACCATGCCGAGCCGGAGGAGGAGAAGGAGATGTTCACGCTCCAGCGCAAGCTCCTCCTGACCTTCCTCGCGACTCGGTGACCGGCGTGATCGTCCTGCTCCTGACCCTGGTGATGCTGGTCGGCCTCTCGCTGGCGGGCATGCTCTCCGCCGGCGAGGCCGCGCTCCTGCGGGTCACCCGCGCCTCCCTCACGGAGGCGCTCGCGGAGGCGGAGCTGGGGCAGTCGCCCGAGCCCGAGCGTGCCGCCCGGATCCGGCGCGCCCAGGCGCTCGTCGTGGACCCGACGGCGATCGTGGCGTCCTTCGCTCTCGTGCGCGTCATGTCGGAGGTGGTCGCCATCGCGGCCGGGACCCTGCTGGTCCAGCAGGCGATCCCGGGCGAGGGGGTCCCCAACGAGCTCCCGGTCATGCTCATCGCGCTCGTGGTGGGCGTCGTCATCGGCGTCATCTTCGTGCGGGTGTCGCCGCGCGCGCTCGGCTTCCGCAAGCCGGTGGCCGTGCTCCTCGCGCTAGTGGGCCCGCTGACCGGGGTCTCGCGCGCGGTCGCGTGGCTGACCCGGTTCTCGGTGCCGCGGTACGACCCGTCGCCGCCCACGGAGGCCGAGCTGCGCGACATCGCCGACCGGGTGGGGGAGAGCCTCTCGGAGAGCAGCGCGTTCGAGGAGTCCGACCGGGAGCTGATCCGCTCGGTGATCGAGCTGGGCGGCACCATCACGCGTGAGGTCATGGTGCCCCGCACCGACATGGTGTCGGTGGCCGCCGACACCTCGCTCGACCGGGTGCTGCGGCTGTTGCTGCGTTCCGGGTTCTCGCGCGTGCCGGTCATCGGGGAGTCGGTGGACGACGTCGTCGGCGTCGCCTACCTCAAGGACGTGGTGGCCGCGGTGCACTGGCCGGTGGGCGACGGCGAGTCCCGGGTGCGGGAACCCTCGCAGCGTCCCGCGTCGGACGTGGCGCGCGACGCCGTCTTCGTGCCCGAGTCCAAGCCGATCGACGACCTCCTGCGCGAGATGCAGGCCTCCGCCAGCCACATCGCGCTCGTCGTGGACGAGTACGGTGGCGTGGCAGGACTGGTGACCATCGAGGACCTCCTCGAGGAGGTGGTCGGAGAGCTCACCGACGAGCACGACACCGTGCCCGTCCAGGAGGTGGAGGACCTCGGCGACGGCGTGCTCCGCGTGCCGGCCCGCCTCCCGGTGGACGAGCTCGGCGACCTGTTCGACCTGCGCCTGGACGACGACGACGTGGACACCGCCGGTGGTCTGCTCGCCAAGGCGCTGGGCAAGGTGCCCCTCGCCGGCTCCTCCGCCGAGGTGGCCGGGATGCACCTGGAGGCGGAGCGGGTGGAGGGTCGCCGCAAGCAGATCTCGACGATCCTCGTGCACCGCACGGAACCGGCGGCCGAGCCGGATGACAGCAACGGCGGTCCCGAGCAGCGTGACCACCGTGATCAGAAGCGTGACCAGAAGGAAGTGACCTCGTGAGCGACCAGCCCGCAGTGCATCAGACCGCCGAGCACCGGAGCGGCTTCGCCTGCCTGGTGGGCCGTCCCAATGCCGGCAAGTCCACCCTGACGAACGCGCTGGTGGGGCAGAAGGTCGCGATCATGTCGGCACGGCCGCAGACCACCCGCCACACGATCCGCGGGATCGTGCACCGCGAGGACGCCCAGCTCGTGCTCGTCGACACGCCGGGCCTGCACCGCCCGCGGACCCTGCTGGGCGAGCGGCTCAACGACCTGGTGCGCGACACGCTGTCCGAGGTCGACGTCATCGCGTTCTGCCTGCCGGCCGACCAGAAGGTCGGCCCGGGGGACCGGTACATCGCGGCCCAGCTGGCCGAGCTCATGACGGGGCGCCGGGGCAGGCCCGTGGTCGCCGTGGTCACCAAGGCCGACCTCGTGCCGCGCGCCGACCTCATGGAGCACCTCGTCGCCGTCGACCAGCTGGCGCGGTCCGTGGACCGGGAGTGGGACGACATCGTCCCCGTGTCCGCCAAGGACGGCTACCAGGTCGAGGAGCTCGAGGCCGTGCTCATCTCGCACCTGCCCGAGGGTCCGGACCTGTACCCGGACGGTGAGCTGACCGACGAGCCGGAGGCCGTCATGGTGGCCGAGCTCGTGCGCGAGGCAGCCCTGGAGGGCGTGCGCGACGAGCTGCCGCACTCCCTCGCGGTGGTCGTCGAGGAGATCGTCGAACGCGAGGGGTCTGCCAACCCGGAGAAGGGGAAGCCGGCGTTGCTGGACGTGCGCGTCAACCTGTTCGTGGAGCGCGACTCCCAGAAGGCGATCATCATCGGGCGGGGCGGCTCCCGCCTGCGGTCCGTGGGCACCGAGGCGCGCCAGGGCATCGAGAAGCTCCTGGGCCAGCGGATCTACCTCGACCTGCACGTCAAGGTCGCCAAGGACTGGCAGCGGGACCCGAAGCAGCTACGCCGGCTGGGCTTCTAGCCGAACCGCAACCTGCGCGACAGGAACACCCGGCCGTCCCGCATATCTCAGCCACGATTACGGGCAATCCGGACACTGTGCTGAGATGGTGCCATGGAGAGAGTGGCTGCCCGGACGGCGCCCGTCGAGCTCACCCGTCTGAGTGGGCTCACCCCCCTGTCGGCGACGACCGGTGGTGCGGATTCGCAAGAGATCTACAACGTCCTGCGGGGGAGATGGGGCGTCGTCGCGCCCGTCGACATGGAGCCGGGCGTGCCGGCGTGGCTGGTGATGGGGCACGCCGAGATCTGCGAGATCGCGCGGAACGAGTCGGCCTTCTCCCGGGATCCACGCAACTGGCGCTGGCACTACGACGGCCTGCTGTCCGAGCGCTCGGCGCTGCTCGGCATCTCGCCGCGGGAGCCGCGCAGCTCCTCCTACCACCATGACGGGGAGAAGCGGCGCCGGCTCCGCGAGCCGCTGGACGACGGGCTGGCCGCACTGTCCGAGAAGACGGTCGTGGCCCAGGTCGAGGAGGTCAGCAGGCGGCTGGTCGAGGACTTCGGCCCCAGCGGCGAGGCGGATCTCGTCGCCGACTGGTCCAAGAAGGTCGGCTTCCTCGCCGTCACCGCGCTCTTCGGTTTCGACTACCGGACCGCCGACCAGATGATGGTCGACTCGGCGCACATCATGGACCACACGGGTGAGGCCGCCGAGGCGCGCAACCGGATGGGGCGCAACCTCATGGCCCACGTGCAGGCCCGGCGTGCCGACGGCGGCGCCGACCTGACCTCCAGCTTCGTGCGGCACAAGAGCTTTCACGACGACCGCGAGGTCGCCGACTCCATGTCCGTGCCCCTCATCGCGGCGAGCGAGTTCCTCACCGCGTGGATCGCGCTGACCCTGCGGCTCCTGCTCACGGACAAGCGGTTCGCGGCGCGCTGGGCCGGCGGCCGGATCGCGCTCGACGACGCCCTGGACGAGGTCCTGTGGCGTGAGGCGCCCGCCGCGAACCCTCCGCTGCCCCGGTACGCCATGCAGGACCTGGAGCTCGACGGGAAGCTGATCCGCAAGGGCGACGCCCTGATCATGGCAGTGGCCGCGGCGAACCAGGACCCCCTCGTGCACACCGGCGACATGTGGGACGAGGTCGGCAACCGGGCGCACCTCGCCTGGGGCGTCGGGCCGCACCGCTGCCCGGCGTCGCGTCAGGCCCGGATCATCGCGCGCGTCGCCATCAACCGGCTGCTGACCGAGCTGGACCTGGAGCTCGCGGTCGATGACCACGACCTGGCCTGGGTCCCGTCACCCTGGGTGCGGCACCCGCAGGCCCTGCCGGTCCGCTACGAGCGCGCACGGTCGTCGGGCACGGAGGTCTACTAGAGCGCGCGGCCGCTGACGAGGTGTGGCGCAGGTCGTCACCCTTCCCCCTCGTGCAGCCCGCTAGTACGGTCACGAACCGTACGAATCGGATAATCTGCCGTGGAGGAAAGCATGCTCACTGTTGACCTGGTCCGCCGCGGTGCAGCCCGGTTCGGGCCGCGCACCGCAGTCCGCTCCGGCGACGACACGCTGACGTACGCGCAGGTGAACGAGGCGTCGAACGCCATGGCACGGGTTCTGCACGCCCACGGTGCGGAGCCCGGCTCCCGCGTGGCGCTGCTGCTGGGCAACGGCCTGTGGTCCATCGCCATGGACTTCGCTTGCCTCAAGGCAGGCGTGACCCGGGTGCCGCTGAACGCCCGGCTGTCCGCCACGGAGCAGGGCCGCATGCTCGACGAGACCGGCGTGCGGCTCCTCGTGCACGACGCCGCACTGGCCGACCGGGCGGGCGAGCTCGCCGCGGCGCACGGCATCGGGGCGCTCGGCCTGGGCACGCCGGGCGCCGTCGGCGGGACCGACCTGCTGGCGGCCATGCAGGAGGTCTCCGCGGCGGACCCGAACCTGCCCGCCCGGCCAGAGGACCCGATCCTGCTGCTGTACACCTCTGGCACCACGGGCACCCTCAAGGCCGTCGAGCACACCCAGGCCAGCTACGCCGCGATCGTCGCCAACATCCTGACGAACCTCGTCACCCCGGACCGCGACTCGGTGATGCTGCACGCGGCCAGCCTGATCCACGCGAGCGGCACGTTCGTGCTGCCGTACTGGCTGCGCGGCGGCGAGTCGGTGGTGCTGCCCGGGTTCGAGCCGCAGGGCTACGTCGACGCGATCGCCCGCTACCGGGCCACCGAGATCAACCTCGTGCCCACGATGCTCGGCATGCTGCTCAGCACCGGTGTCGCGCAGAACGCCGACGTGTCCTCGCTGCGCACCGCGATCTACGGGGCCAGCCCCATGCCCCGCCCGGTGATCGAGCAGGCCATGGACGTGTGGGGCCGCCGGTTCGCGCAGTACTACGGCCAGACCGAGGCGCCGCTGTGCCTGACCGTCCTGGACGCGGCGGACCACGGCGACGCCTCCCTGCTCGGCTCGTGCGGCCAGCCCGCGCTGGACGCCCAGATCCTCGTGACGGACGACGCCGGCACACCGGTGGCCCCCGGCGAGATCGGCGAGATCCGCGTACGCGCACCGTTCACGATGGCCGGCTATCACGCGGCGCCGGAGCTGGACGCCGAGATGTTCGCCGGCGACGGCTGGCTACGCACCCGGGACATGGCCCGCGTCGACGAGCGCGGGTACCTCTACCTCGTGGACCGGCGCAGCGACATGATCATCACCGGCGGCTACAACGTCTACCCGCGCGAGGTCGAGGACGTGCTGCTCGCCCAGCCCTCGGTGGCCCAGGCCGTGGTGGTGGGCGCCCCCGACGACACCTGGGTCGAGGCCGTCACCGCGTTCGTCGTCCCCGCGCCGGGCGCCGCCGTCGACGAGGCCGCCCTCCAGGCCGCCGTGCGGGACCAGCTGGCCGGGTACAAGGTGCCCAGGACGGTGCGGGTCCTCGACGCCGTGCCGCTCTCGCCGGTGGGCAAGGTGCTGCGCCGCGCGCTGCGGGAGCCCCTGTGGGAGGGCCGCCGATGAGCGTCCTGGTCACCCGCGACGGACCGGTCACCCTGGTGGGCATCGACCGCCCCGAGCGGCGCAACGCCGTCGACGGCCCGACGGCGGCGGCGCTCGCCGAGGCGTTCCGGGCCTTCGACGCCGACGACTCCTCGGTGGCAGCGGTCCTGTACGGGACGGGCGGCACGTTCTGCTCCGGCGCCGACCTCAAGGCGCTGGGCACGCCGGACGGCAACCGGGCGGCGTCGGACGGCGACGGGCCCATGGGGCCAACCCGGCTGCGGCTGAGCAAGCCGGTGATCGCGGCGGTGTCGGGCCACGCCGTGGCGGGCGGGCTGGAGCTCGCGGTCTGGGCCGACCTGCGGGTCGCGGACGAGACGGCGGTGTTCGGCGTCTTCTGCCGCCGCTGGGGCGTCCCCCTGATCGACGGCGGCACGGTGCGGCTGCCCCGGCTGATCGGGCAGTCGCACGCGATGGACCTGATCCTCACGGGCCGGCCGGTCGACGCCGCGGAGGCGCTGCGCATGGGCCTGGCGAACCGGGTGGTGCCCGAGGGTCAGGCGGTCGCGGCGGCGGTGGAGCTGGCGGCGTCCCTCGCGGCGTTCCCGCAGGTGTGCCTGCGGGAGGACCGCGCGTCGACGCTGGACCAGTGGTCCCTGCCCGAGCCGGAGGCCCTGTCCGAGGAGTGGCGGCACGGCGAACGCTCGCTGGCGGCGGACGCCCACGAGGGCGCAACCCGCTTCGCGACCGGCGCCGGCCGCCACGGCCACCCGGCCTGACCCCCTTCGGTGCCGCCCGGCCGGATCCCCTTCGAGGTCTAAGTTTCTTCGCTTTCAGGGGGCTGAAAGCGAAGAAACTTAGACCTCGAAGGCGATCCGGCGGGGGAGGGAGGGAGGTCAGGCGGGGAGGCTGTTCGTCGGGGCCGCCCAGTCGATCCGGTAGTCGGTCACCCAGTCGCGCGTGGTCCGGGCGGCGGCCTTGCTCACGAGCGGCAGGATGACGCGGTCGCGCAGCACCCTGGTCAGCGGGTTCGGGATCTTCTGGTTCGACGTGCGCTTCGCCTGGGCGATCAGCTTCTCCACGCGTGCACGCCGCGCCGCCTCGAAGGCCGAGAACGCAGCCGCCGGGTCGCCATGATCACGCAGGAACCGCGCGAGCAGCACGCCGTCCTCGACGGCGAGCGACGCGCCCTGACCCGAGGTGGGTGAGATGGCGTGCGCGGCGTCGCCGATCAGCCCGATCGGCCCCCTGTGCCACACCGGCACCTGCGGGAGGTCGAGCGTGTTCCACGGCGCGATGATGTCCGGCGTAGCGGAGATCAGGTCCAGCGCGGGGCTGTCGTCGTCGGCGAAGAGGTGCTCCAGCTCGGCGCGCCAGCGGTCGGGCGTGCAGGCGGCGAGCTCGTCGTCGGTCGCGGCACGGACGCGCGGCACGTTCGCGAACCACCAGACGTCGCCCGGCCCGCGGTTGATGTACGCGAAGAAGGCGCGCTGCCCGAAGACCATCGTGAACACGCCCCGCTGCGTGTCCACCGACACCCCTGAGGCGTAGCCGCCGGTGTTCAGCAGGCCGGTGTAGCGCGGCGGGGGACAGGCGGGGTCCAGGATCGCCCGTACCCGGGAGTGCAGGCCGTCCGCCCCGATGAGCAGGTCGCCCTCCGCGGTGCTGCCGTCCGCGAACGAGGCGACGACCCCGCCGTCCTCCCTCGTCGTGGCGTCGACGAGGCGTCTGCCGTACTCGACGGGGATTCCGCGGCGCGTGGCCTCGTCGCGGAGCCGCACGTAGAGGTCGGAACGCCGGACGGTCTGACTGACCATGCCCGCTGCGTCGTCGCTGCCCATCGGCAGGTGGGCAAGGACCCGGCCCGACGAGGCGCGCAGCTCCAGTGCGGGTGTGTCGAAGCCGCCCAGCTCGTGGTGGTCGATATCCAGCACCCGGAGGGCGGCCAGGCCGTTCGTGGCGAGATTGAGGTAGGCGCCCACGCCGTCGGCCGTGCGGTCGTACGCCTCGTGGACCGTGGCGTCGATGCCCGCCTTCTGCAGGGCCATGGCGGTCACGGGTCCGGTGATGCCCGCTCCGATGATGATCGCTCTCATGCCGTAACCATAAAATGGGTAACCATAAAATGGCAAGTTGCCACACAGGGGTGTGCGAGCGGGACCTAGGCTGGGTCCCGTGACCCAGGACTCCCGGCGGCGCTCGCCGCTCGCGATGGTGCTGCTGGTGCTGCTGGCCGAGGAGCCGATGCACGCGTACCGCATGCAGCGGCTGATCAAGGTGCGGCGCAAGGACGACGTCGTCAACGTGGCCCGCAGCAACAGCATCTACCAGACGCTGGAGCGGCTGCACCGCGACGGCCTCATCGAGGTCCACGAGAGGCTGGCGGCCGACTCCGGCCCGGCCCGGATCGTCTACGCACTGACCGACGCCGGCCGCACCGCGATGCGCCGCTGGATGGACGCGGCCCTCGCCACGCCGGCCCGCGAGTTCCCCGAGTTCCGGGCCGTCCTCGCGGTGGTCGCGATCGCCGGGCCGGACCTCGTGCGGGACCGGCTCGAGGAGCGTGCCGCGGCGCTCGAGGCGGTGCTGGAGGAGTGCGAACGGGATGCGGCGACCGCGCGGGAGTGGGACCTGCCCAGGGTCGTGATGCTGGAGCAGGAGCACCTCGTCGCCGTCACGCGCGCGGAGCTGGAGTGGGTGCGCGGGGTCGTGGCCGACCTCCGGTCGGGCGAGCTGACCTGGGACACCGAGGAGATGCTGGCGTCCCACCCGCCGATATGACGCGCAGTCCCCCTCCCGTCGAAGGGCCAGGGCGTCGGGCGTAGCATCCGAGGGTGCTCTTTCGGACCGTCGCCACCTCCGCCGCGATCCTGGTCGCGCTCGCCATCACCGGCGCGGTCGCGGGACCGGCCTGGGAACCGGAACCGGTGGTCGACCACCTGGAGCCGGCCACCGTGTCGACGGCGATCGGCGGTGTCTCCGCCGACGGCGGGGAGCCGGGCGACCACGAGGTGCGCGAGTCGGCCGTCACCATCCCGCTCGCCGACGGGCTCGAGGTCGGCGGGCTGCTCCGCGAGCCGGTCGGCGCCGACGGGCCGGACGGCAGTCCCGGCATCGTGTTCGTGCACGGCGCGGGCACCGGCAAGGCCGCCGACGCGTTCACGCTGGCCGCGACCGCCCTGGCCAGCGCGGGGATCACCACGCTCGTGCCCGACAAGCGGCTGGACAACTACTCGACCCGGCACCGCGACTACGAGGCGATGGCACGCGACTACGCCCATTCGGTGAGCTACCTGCGCGGTGTCCCCGGCGTCGACCCCGACGCCGTCGGGCTGTACGCGGAGTCGGAGGGCGCGTGGGTGTCGCCGGTCATGATGGTGGACGACCCGCGGCTCGCCTTCCAGATCCTGGTCTCCGCACCGGTGGTGCCGCCCCGGCAGCAGGCGGCGTACGCCGTCGACAACTACCTGCGGAACACGGACGTGCCCGCCGGCGTCTTCCGCGCGATCCCGCGCGCGGTGGGCATGAGCCTGCCCGGCGGCGGCTTCGAGTACGCCGACTTCGACGTCCGGCCGTGGCTGCGGCAGCAGGACGACCCGATCCTCGCCGTGTACGGCACGAACGACGCCTCGATGCCGCTCGAACAGGGTGCGCGGGAGCTCATCGAGGCGGCCGACGGCGTGACCGTGCGCTTCTACGACCGCGCCAACCACGGCATCAACGTGGAGACTCCCGAGGGGCTGCTGCTGCACCCCGACTTCGCGGCTGACGTCGCCGACTGGCTGCTCGGCCTGCCCGCTACGGCGTCCGCGCCGCCACAGGTCGCGGGCGCCCAGCCCGAGCAGCTCTACCTCGCGGCGCCGGTGGCGCAGCCGCACTGGTACGGCGACGGCGACTGGCTCGTCGGGGTGGTCGTCACCGCCGGCGGGCTGCTCGTCGTTGGCCCCCTGCTCGTGGGCGGTGCGGCGCTGCGGGGCCGCCTCGCCCGACGGCGTTCCGGTCGCCCGGGCGCTCGGCTCGCCCCTGGGCTGCGCGTGCCGCTGACGGGACTGGGCGTCGGTGCGGTGGTGACGACGGTCGGGCTCGGCGTGTATCTGGTGGCCGTCGCGCGGCTCGCCCTGGACTACGAGAAGGACGCTCTGGTCGTGCAGGGTGGCTGGATCGCCGTCCGGCTCCTCGGGATCGCCACGGTCGTCGCGGCGGCGCTGCTGCTCGACCGGGTCCGCGACCTGCGCGGAGGCGTGGTGCTGGTCGGGGCCGCCGAGCTGCCGTCGCGGGACGACCCGGTCGAGGCCGACCGCACCGCCGCGTCGCGAGCGAGCGCGGCCGTCGTCCGGACGGGCGTCGGGGCGACGGTGCTCGGCTCGACGGCGCTGCTGGTGACGCTGGCGTACTGGGGCGCCTACCAGCTGGGCATCTGAAGCTCTGCCGCGGCGGGCTGCGGAGCCGCGGCGTCGGGCACGGAGCCCGGGAGACGCAGGTGCCGTACGTGGTCGACGTGCGTGGTCGTCGCGAGCGCCGCGCTGTGACCCGCCGGGGCCGGCACGTGCGTCAGGTACGGCCGGGGATGGGGGAGCCGGACCGACGGGTCGCGCGTGAGCAGCGTCGGTCGCGGCCCCGTCACGTCCAGGTCGCGGAGCGGGATCGCCAGGCCGTGCCCCGTCAGCTTCGTCGTCGCCTCCTTGCGCGTCCAGTACGCGAGCAGGGCGTCGGCCCGGTCGCGGGCCGGGAGGCGCCGCCAGGTACGCCGCTCGGCCGGCGTGAGCGCGGCCGCGGCGAGATCGTTCAGGTCGCCGTCCGCTGGACGGGCGTCGAGGTTCGCGCCCACCCGGCCGTCCCCCACGACCGCGACCAGGACCCAGGCCCGCGTGTGCGAGACCGAGTAGTCCAGGGCGGCGCCCGGGACATGGGGGCGTCCGTGCTGCTGGTCACCGCAGCGCTCGCACGACCGGTCCACGACTATCTCGTCCGGGGCGACACGGAGGTAGCGCGCCAGGATCAGCCGCTGGGCCGCGCGCGACGTGAGATGGACGCTGGTGGCCACATCGGAGAGGCCCACGAGGTGCTCCCGATCCGGTACGGTCAGCAGGCGCGTCCAGGCATCCCGGCGTCCGACCGGAACGAGCCAGACGTCGCAGGTGCGGGGTGCCGGTGCGGCAGCTGGGTCCACTGCGTTCTCCTGTGACCTAGAAATGCTGTCGGCTGTCGCCGACGGTGGTGTTCCACCCACGTCGAATGTGATGGACGTGCGCAGAAATGCAGGTGTGACCGGACTCGCCGTCGTTTGGCCTGACAGGTTCCGTTCCGAGCGGGTACAAACATCAGGGACCCCGTGCCGCCGGCTACACCTCCCCAGTCTCGACCAGCGGCGTTATCGAGGAGTGAACGGATGATGGACCAGCACGCTTCCGAGCGTGACGAGAGAGCTTCGGCCGACGGTGCGCAGGACGCGAACGGCGCACCCACCGAGAGCCTCGACCACGAGTACGTCGCCACGATCTCGCCCGAGATCGCGTCCGGGCCCGAGCCCGACAGCTCCGACGCGGGCAGACCCTTCGCGAACATCGCGGTGGCCGACTACGTGCGGGACGCCATCGCAGCGCTGGCCCTGCTCGTCTCGCTGGCACTGCCCTGGAATCTCGCGGACCGCTCGGCGGACCGGGTGGAGGTGGTCCTGGCCGTCGCGCTGTCCCTCGCCTCGCTGACCCTGCCGTACTTCGCACGCTTCGGCGTGCTGCCGGCGACGTGGACCGTGCACGCGACGCGCCGCGCACGCCTGCTCGCCGGGCTGCCGCTGGCCGTGATCGGCCTGCTGCACCTCATCTTCGACGTGCGCAGCGGCACGGGCGTCGGCACCGGCCTCGGCCTCGCGCTGGCGGGTGCGGCGCTCGCCGCGACCCCCCGCGACAGCGAGCTCGGCCCCGTCGAGCAGGACGGCGCGGTGGTACGCGGCTGGCGTCTCGGGCTCGCGGGCGTCGGCGTGCTGATCGCGGTGGGCGCCGTCACCTCGACGGCGCTCGCCGAGCTGGCCGCCGACGCGACCCTTGGCGACCGTCTGCTGGCGCCCGTGTGGCTCGTGCTCGTCGTCGGCCTGGTGTGGCTCCTGGTGGGCGGCACTGTGCGGCACGACCGCCCCTCGCGGCTCGTGCTGGTCGCCGCGGGCATCGTGCTCGCGCTGCTCTTCGTCTTCACCTCCGGCGACTCGCTGGCCGGGCTGGAGTCCATGCGCCCGGGCGTGACGGACCCGAGCAGGTTCGGCCTGGTGCTCCTGCCGCTCGCCGCGGCCGTCGCGGGTTCGCCTGCCGTGCGCCGTGATCCCGCCGCCGACGCCGACGCCAGCACCGAGCGTGCCGCAGGCGTCTGGGTCCGGGTCGCCGTCCGCGCGTTCGACGTCATCGTCCTGCTCGCCGCGTGCAGCACCCTTGCCGCGCTCGTCCAGCTCATCGACCCCGGCTTCATCGGTTCCGGCGCCGGTGTGCCGCTGGTAGTGCGGCTCGTCCTCGGCGTCGTCGTGGCAGGCATCGCCTGGTTCGCGCGCCGTTCGCTGCAGCGCGACCCAGGGACGGGGCACGTCCCGGCGGTGGGTGCCGCGTGCATCGCGGGCGTGCTCGGGCTCGTCGTGGTCATCGCGACGTCCGGCGCGAGCCTCGGCGTGAACCTCGGCGACCTGCTGATGGCCCTCGGCCTGCCGGTCGTCGCGGCATCCGCGCTGATGGTGCCAAAGGCCGTGCGCGAGCACTTCCAGACCGTCGGCATCGGTGGCGACACCGACGTAGACCGCAGCCAGGCGTACCTGTGGGCCCCGCAGCGTCCCAAGGGCGACAAGGCGCCGCCGGCCGCCCTCCCTGAGCAGCCCGTGCGGTCAGCGCCGGAGCTGCGCCGGCCCGCCGAGCCCCGCCGGGTCAGCTCGACGGGCGCCGTGCGGACCGTCGCGGGTGCCGCGGCGGCCCAGCGCGGGGCGACTCCCGTGCAGGCCGTCGAGCCGGAGTCGGGCGAGGTCCCGCTCTCCGCCATGCGCACGGTCGAGAACATGCCGGCCGCAGGCCCGTCCGCGGGGTCCTCGATGGACGAGACAGCGACGATGCCACCGATCCGGTCGGGCGCGACGCCGATGGCCCCCGCACAGCGGCCGGTGTCCGCGCAGCAGCCGGTGGCCCCCGCACAGCGGCCCGTATCCGCGCAGCAGCCGGTGGCCCCGGTGCAGCGGCCGGTGTCCGCGCAGCAGCCGGTGCAGGGGCAGGGTCAGGGCGCCGCGGCGTCCGGCAACGCGGCCGAGGCGGGTCACACCGCCGTGCTGCCGCCCGTGGGCGGCAGGTGGAGCGCCGCGCTGGCACTCGACCCGGCCACCCCGCTGGCCGACCTGGCGAAGATCGTGCAGGAGGCGCCGCACCTGCGTCCGCAGGTCGCCGCCAACCCGTCGACCTACCCGGCGCTGCTGGACTGGCTGGGCGCCCTCGGCGACCCGCAGGTCGACGCCGCGCTCCGCAGCCGCCGCTGACTCGCACCGCCGGCAACCGTTGGGGGTGCTGGTCGTGGCCGGGGGCGTCCAGGGCGACCCGGTCGGAAGTGCACACCACTGAACACCAAACACAAA
>NZ_JBEZZF010000027.1:0-64634 GCF_040639055.1 Promicromonospora sp. NPDC023987
GCGTGCGTCTCCCTCGCGGAGCGTTCGGCCACGACGCGGGCCTGCACACCCGCTGCCCAGGACTGCAACCGCCCACACGCCGTGACGAGGTCACCGAGCGCGTCATCGGGCAGATCGGCCAGGAGATCGGGGTCCATCTCGGTGGCCCGGTCCGTGGCTTCGGCGACGATCCGGGCCAGCTGCGCGCCCGGCGCACCGGTCAGTGCCTGCTGAAGGATCTCGACCGGCCACAACGCGACCGGCACGACGGACGGCGGCCAGTCCGGGCCTGCGCTGGGCTCGAAGTCGGGCGGCGGGCCGCCCGCCAGGTCGGGCGGTAGCTCGGACGGCAGGTCACCCGGCGCAGCGCGGTCAGGCATCCCGCGTACACGTTCGTCCGGACCTGTACCGGGCGGGAGCTCGTCCGCAAGGAAGGCACCAGCCATGCCGTCGTCGGAACCGCCGTCGGACCGGCCTGCGTACATGCCAACCACCCTCGTCTCTCTGTCGCCAGTGCGAACTACACCAACCTTGCGGACCTGTGTTCGACTCTAACCGGTGCCACTGACACGACGCCCAGCAATCTGCCCACCGCAGAAGAGCGAGCGGGAAGTGTGGTCGACCGGTATCGAGCCACCGGCGAGACGGGCTGAGCGCTCATCGTTCAGGTCCACGTGCGCTATCCGCACTGCCAGGTGCATTTAACCCTTTTGTAATGTAAGTTTTGTCCTGAATCCGGGATGCAACGTCGCACCCGGGGGAGGAGCTCATCGATGACGATGCTGCGTCGCATCCGCCTTGTCCTGCTCAGTCTCGTCCTGCTCGTCGGCCTGCAGCCGGTGGTCGCCGTCCAGGCTGCCCCACCTCCGCAGAATCCGGCAGCCTCGGGGGCGACCGAGGTCGCCCGTGCTCGGGTCGCCACCGAAGTCCTGCTCGACTCCTACGACGAGGAGAAAGCGTGGTTCCCGTCTAGCTGGTGGAACTCCGCGGTCGCGCTGCAGACGATCGGCGACTACATGAAGCGCACCGGTGACCGGAGCTATGTCGACGAGCTGGACCACAGCTTCGAGACCAACAAGGGGCCGTTCCCGGCCGGCGAGCGGTCCACTGACGAGATCTACGGCAACTTCACGAGCCGGGCCATCGACGACGCCGGCTGGTGGGCGCTGAACTGGGTCACCGCCTACGACCTGACGGGTGACCAGAAGTACCTCGACATGGCGGGCACCATCGCCGACTTCATGCACGGCTTCTGGGACCCGAGCACCTGCGGCGGCGGGATCTGGTGGAACGAGGAGCGCACCTACAAGAACGCCGTCACCAACGGCCAGTGGGTCCGCCTGACCGCCGAGCTGCACAACCGGATCCCCGGTGACACGGCCTGGCTGGAGCGGTCCCAGGAAGCGTGGGACTGGTACGTCGGCAGCGGCATGATCAACGGGGAGGGTCTGGTCAACGACGGGCTCACCGACGACTGCACCAGCAACGGCGACACCGTGTGGAGCTACAACCAGGGCCTGGCGATCGGTGCACCCCTGGAGCTGTGGCGCGCGACCGGTGACCCGGAGCTGCTGGCCACCGCACAGCGGTTGGCCGACGCCGCGCTCGAGTCCGACGAGCTGGTCACCGACGGCGTGCTGACCGAGTCGTGCGACCCGCTGGGCCGCACGTGCGACGACAACCAGAAGCAGTTCAAGGGCATCTTCATGCGGTACTTCACGGAGCTGGCCGACACGACCGGTGCGCCGCGCTACGAGGAGTTCGTGGACCGGCAGGCGGAGACCATCTGGGCGAACGACCGTGACTCCTCCGAGCGGCTGGGCCTGCGCTGGACCGGTGCGAGCAGCGAGGCGTCCCCGAACGTCTTCGACTGGCGCACCCAGGCCAGCGCGCTCAGCGCACTGATCGCCGACGTCCCGCAGGAGACACCCCGCCGGTCCCTGTCCGCGACGATGTCACCGACGCAGCTGGTCATGATGCCCAGCCCGGGGGCCGCGTCGTCCGTGCACACCGAGGTCCAGGTGGCGGCGACGTCGCAGGGTCGGCGGCCGGTCCGCGTGGACGTGCGCGTCAGCGGCCCGGACGGCTGGACCGTGCACCCGGCGCGGGACAGGGTCGTCCTGGATCCGGCAGGCGACAGCACCCCCGCCAGGACGAGCGTCCCGCTGGACGTCTCAGTGCCTCCGGACACTGAGGACGGCAGCTATCCGGTGACCGTGACGGTCACCGCGAGGCCTGGGCTCAGCTACACCACCCGGGCCACGATCCAGGTAGCGAGCGTCATCGACTTCGACGCCGGATCGACGCAGGAGCTCGCGTGGCTCTGGGACGCCGGCGGTTCGGGGCTGAGCCACGTCGGCAGCCGGTTCGCCGACGGCACCAGCCACTTCATCTACAAGTTCCCGTTCCCCGCTGAGGCCACCTCGGCCGAGGCGACCCTGACCATCGACAACCAGTACGTGGTCGACGTCGGGCCCGACGGCGAGAGCTGGACCACGGTCCTGGCCGAGGACGAGCAGATCCGCGACAGCTCCAACAAGGCCGATCACACCCTTGACCTGACGCCCTACCTCGGGCCGGACAAGGCGGTCTACATCCGGATGACCGATGCCTTCACCGAGGACGGCTGGGGCGGCGGGGTCTATCACGTCTCGGCTCAGTTCGGGACGTCCTGACCCCGACGTCCTGACCAAGGCCGGCCGGCGCCCGCGGTGAGCCGCGGGTGCCGGCCGGTGCTGCCGCGCGGTGCCCGGTAGGTTCCTGCCCATGCGACTCGAGGGCAGGCGGATACTGGTCATCGGCGGTGGCGGCGGCGGGATCGGCCGCGCGATGACGCGGGCGTTCGGTGCAGAGGGCGCCGCCGTGGCGGTGGCCGACCGGGATCCGGACCGCGCAGAGGAGGCAGCGGCCGAGCTGCGCGTCGCCGGCGCGACCGCGGTGGCTGTGACCGTGGACGTCCGTGATGCCGACGAGCTGGCCGCGCTGGTCGCCACGGCCGTGCGTGAGCTGGGCGGGCTCGACACGCTGGTCACGGTGGTGGGCGGGCAGCTCGAGTTCGTCCCCGCGGTGCGGCTCCACGAGATGCGCGACGACGACTGGGACACCGTCTACGAGCTCAACCTGCGCTACGTGGCGCGCGCGGTGCGCCTGGTGCTGCCGGTCTTCCTCGAGCAGGGCCACGGCTCGATCGTCAGCGTCGGATCGGTCACCGGAGTCATGGCCGCGCCGCACCAGGCCGCCTACGGCGTGGCGAAGGCGGGGCTGCTCAGCCTGGCACGGACCGTCGCAGCCGAGTACTCCGCCGACGGCATCCGCATGAACGTCGTGGTCGCCGGTGCGATCGCGACCGCCGTCAACCCCGGGCCCGACGGCTGGGTCGACCCGATCCCGCTCGGCAGGTACGGCCGGAGCGACGAGGTGGCCGACGCCGCGGTGTACCTGGCCTCCGACGCCGCGTCGTACGTCACCGGGCAGCAGCTGGTGATCGACGGCGGGGTGTCGGCACGTGGGCCGTTCGGCTAGACCTGTCACCGTGGGCGCCGTGATGTTCGGTCCGGTCAGGCAGCCTTGTCAGTCGACGGTCCGCTCGGCAGTGGGTCCTGGTCTCGCGGCCGTTCCACGGGCCGGACGGAGCCCAGCGCGTGCGCCAGCGTGTCCTGCGTGATGCCTGCGCGGTCGTCGTCGGCCTGGAGTGCGCTCATGACCTGGTCGGCTGCCATCCGCAGCGGGATGTGGGCCTCGCTGGCGGCGTCGAGCAGGATCTGTGCGGCCTGGTCCTCGTCGCACCGCCGGGCCACGACGACAACGGTCTTGGCCCGTTCGATCATCGTCTCGCCGAGGAGTGCCGGTGACACTGCCTCGTCCGCCTGGTCGGGGCCGATGGCACCCGGGGGGTCCTCCGCGGATACGCCCCGAGGCTGGTTGATGGATGGCACGTGAACCTCCCAGATCCGTTTCGGACCTGGAGCCGCTTCCTGACTCCCGAATTCTTGAGTCTAAAGCAGCTCGGACGATTCGGACAGACCCTCCGTCGATCGTTCAGTCCGGGCAGGATGGGCGCATGAGCGAACCAGATACCACCGCAGCCGTCTCCGAGGTCGAGGCCCAGGAGGCCGAGCTCGTCCTGACCGCGTTCACGCACGACCAGGCCTGGCACCTCGGCGTGCGGCTCGTCGAGCTGGCGACCGAGCGTGACCTCCCCGTCGCCGTCGACATCCGCAAGGGCACGCAGCAGGTCTTCCACGCCGCCCGGCCCGGCACGACGCCCGACAACGACTCGTGGATCGAGCGCAAGGTGCGGGTCGTCTACCGGTTCGGCGCGTCGTCGTACCTGGTGGGTCTCCGTGCGCGGGCGAAGGGCCGCGACTTCAACGCCGACCACGGTCTGGCGTTCCAGGAGTACTCCGCGCACGGCGGGGCCTTTCCCGTGCATGTCTCGGGGGTGGGCATCGTGGGCGTCGTCACCGTCTCGGGTCTGGCCCAGCAGGACGACCACGCCCTGGTGGTCGAGGCGCTGCGCGAGCTGGTCGGGTCGCAGCCCGCTGCATAGCCCGGGGTGACGTGCGCCCCTGGTGACGTCAGCCCCGCGGATGGGGTAGCGGCGCACCGTCTACGGGTCGGTATCACGAGGTCGACCACCTCTGGTTGTCCCCGGCATGGCAGTCGTACACGAGCACCGGCGTCGCGTTGTCGGCGGCCGCTCCCGAGACGTCCAGGCACAGCCCCGTGGCCGCGTTGCGCACGGTGCCGTCGGCTCGCGGGGCCCACTGCTGGGTCGCGCCACCGTGGCAGGTCCAGATGGTGGCCGGCGCGCCGGACTCTCCGCCGCTCGGGTCGTCGAGGCACATCGTCCCCAGGGTGCGCAGCTCTCCGGAAGCGGACGCGGTCCACTGCTGGCCCGGGGCCCCCGTGCAGTCGTAGATCTGCAGCGCAGCGCCATCGACGGCCGCGCCACCGGGCACGTCGAGGCACCGCCCGGAGCCGGCCCCCTGCAGGGCGACGACGGTCGGCGGTGCCTGCGTCGGCGTGGGGGAGGCGGACGGGGAGTCCGCCGTCGGTGACGGGTCCGGGCCGGCAGGGGCGCTCACCCGGCTCGCCTCCGGTGTCCCCGCGGCGGGCGCGGTGCTCTGCCCAGCCTGTGCCGGCGACCCGGACAGGTCGCGGGTCAGCACCCAGCCCGTGCCGACCACTGCGGCGAGCGCCAGCAGGACGGCCAGCGCCCACGCGAAGATGCTGAGCGGCGAGCGCCGGCTTGACGTGACCTGGTCGTACACCCTTGCGATTCCCTTCGTGCCCGACGGCGACGGCGCGTGCGAGCCGCACCTTACCGGTGGACAGCACACCGACGGCGTGGTGCAAGCGCCAGGGATGTAGGTTCGACGAACGAGAGCCTTGGCGTCCACGTCGTCCGTGCGCTACTGCCGGTCGACGGTTCGGCAGGGGCGCGCCGGCCCCGCGACCGAGATCAGCCCTCCGCGCCCACCACGACGTCCCGCACCCACGCGGAACCCTCGGGACGGAAGCCGACGCCGCGCAGGTAGGCGCGGTCGCTCCCGTCCGCCTGCGGCACGACGACGCGGTCGAAACCCTTCGCCGCGAAGATCCCGCTGCGACGGTGCACGAACTCACCAGGCGTGAAGTCGCGGAACCGCTTGGTCACCCAGTCGAGCTCCACGACGCCCACCCCGTCCCCGGCGTCGCGCACCTCCACCACACCGACGGTCTCGTCACCGCGCTGGACCAGGAACGCCGAACGCTCCTCGCCGGGCTCCGGCACCGGCGCGAACCGCGGGGCGAAGGTCGCGATGTCCGCCGCGTGGGTGCGCAGCACGTGCAGCAGGTATGCGTCGTCGGGAGCCACCTCGACCACCTCGTACACGGCGGCGTCGTGGCGCTCGCGGTTCAGCCGCCACAGCCAGTAGGTGTTGATGAGGCTGATCGCGGCGTTCATGGCGACGAACGGCCAGATCCCGAGGATCGCGTTGTAGGCGGTCGCGACGAGGGAGCCGGTGAGGTTGAGCCAGCGGAAACGGAGCACACGCGCCTGCGTGAGGGAGAGCACGATGAGGGCGGAGCCTAGCCACCCTCCGATCTCGAGCCAGGGGAACATGCCCTGACCTTATGGCTGCTCGTGAGAGCCGCCATAGAACTGTGGATAAAGCTGCATGTTCGTGCTGATGATGTCGGATGATCATCCTATGGAATCCAAGACCGAAGAGACCAGTCCTGACCTGCGCCACGCGTCGGAGCTGTACGCGAGGCTCCTGGAGTACGCGACGAGCCCGCCGTTCGCAGAGCGCACCGCTGCCAACGTGCGCCGCCTGGCGGAGATGCACGGGCCTCGCGACCCGGGGCTGTGCACGCACCATCACGGTGACCGACGAGTGCTCCAGGCCGTGGCGCAGATCGTCTTCGACGTGCCGCCCTACGGGATGCGCCTGATCGACCGCTACGCCGACTGGTCCGCCGACCTCACCGATCAGGACCGGCGCGTGCTCGAGGCGTGGCGCACAGGTGGCGCCCACTGCGTGTTCGAGATCCTGCGCCGCGCCGGTGGGGGAGTGCGGGCCCGGTGCCTCGGGGACGATCTGGAGTACACGCTGTACCCCGACCCGAGGACGTCGCTGGGCCGTGCGGAACTGCGGACGGGACGGTACGTCGCCGGGCACGTCCTCCCGGTCGGCGACGCGTGGATGCTTGCGGGCGACATCGACGTGTACGCGGCACGAGAGCGGCAGGCGATGCTCGGCCTGATGGCCGAGCTGGTGCGCGGCGCACCGGCGCTGCCGTTCCGCAATCCGGTGATCGTCGAGCAGGCCCGCACGGTGCTCCAGGCAGAGCACGAGAAGTTTCTGCGCCTCTTCGGGGAGAGCGGACAGCCCATCTCCGGCACTCGGCTCGTCGGGGTCCTCGACCAGCTCTGGGCGTCGTCGGCCGTCTGGGACGCGTGGTGGCCGAGCCTGCCGCTGGAAGGCGACCTGTGCGACCTCCGCGAGGCTCTGGAGCAGCCGCGGCCCGACGGCGGGACCTGGTACCCGGTGCACGACCCGCTCCGCGGGCTGCGCGTGCTCGGAGCGTCGTACGGGAGGCTCGTCGACCTGCACCGGTCGGAGCGACCGGTCGACGCCGCGGCGGTGCACGAGGTGTCCGAGCTCCTCGACGCCGGGCGGGTTCCCGACTTCGCCCTCCGCGACCTCGCGGAACGGCATCCCGCTCGCGCGGGCGAGATCTATCGCGCGGCCCTCGGTCGGCCGGGTTTCACCTGGGTGCAGGAGGGCGCCGCGTGGCTGCAGGACCGGGCCGGTGATGCACCCGTGCACCCGGCGCTGGTGTGGCTGCCGGGGCGGACGGCGCCCGCGGGCTCCGGGAAACCCGACCGCGCGATCCTCGTGCCGCACCCCCTGGTGGTGACGTTCCCGCCGCTGCCGGCCATGCCGGGGGCCTGACCCGGCGGCGTGCTCGGAGCTCGCGAGCCGACAAGGTCCTTGCGAGCACGGACGCCGCCACCTAGGGTCCCGAACGTGGCCCGAACGACGGAAGCTCCGTGATCACCGATGCCGTGACGCTCGCCGTCGGCGGCGCTCCGCCGGCCGCGGCGCTCGTCCTCCGGCCCTGGACCGACGACGACGTCGACGTCCTCCTGGCGGCGTACCAGGACCCTGCGATGCGCCGCTGGAGTGCCGCCGTCCCGCAGGACCGCCGTGCGGGGCGGGCCTGGATCAAGGGCCATCAGGACGGCTGGTCGGACGGGCACCAGTTCGCCTTCGCGGTCCTGGAGGATGCTCCCGGCGCCGCGCCACGGCTGGCCGGTCATGTGGTCCTTCGGGAGGTCACGCCCGGCGAGCCCGCCGCAGAGGTCGGCTACTGGACGGTCGCCGACGCCCGAGGTCGAGGTGTGGCCCACCGGGCGCTGGAGGCGCTCACCACCTGGGCCTTCGACACGTTCGGCCCGGACGGTCTGCAACGCCTCCGCCTGCTGCACCAGGTGGACAACGTGGCGTCGTGCCGGGTGGCGGAGAAGACCGGCTACGTGCTGGACGCGGTGCTCGCGCCGTGGCCGCCGGTCTACCCGCTCGAGGGGCACGTGCACGTCCGGGCGCGGTGAACGGTGTCCCTGCGCGGCCGCCGGCGCGCAGAGGTGACCGGTACGCCCTACCAGGACCAGCCGCGCGAGCTCAGCTCCAGCTCCTCCCGCAGCCGCTCGTCCGCGGCGGAGTGCTGGTCCGCGTGCAACGGCGCTCGATCCGTAGGCAGGCCAGCGAGGCGGCACGCCTCACGCAGCAGCGCGTCGTACGCGCACTGCACGGCGAACCAGTGGTGGGCTCGTGCGTAGAGCTCCGGGTCCTCTTCCACCCGCCGCAGCTCCGCGGCGAGCTCCCCGAGCCGGACCTGCAGCCGCAGCGTGGCCAGGGGGTCGGGCGGTCGCGTCGACCGCGTCGGGAATGGCCAGGTCATGACGTGTCACCGCCACGTCGTCGCGGAACTGGGACACCTCCAGCGTAGGTGCGCCGGCCCGTGCTGGCTATGCCGACGTGCCCGGGAGCGTCACTCGCCGGCGTGCAGCGCCGCCAGGATGCCCTCGCCGTACCGGTCCAGCTTGGCCTGGCCGACGCCGCTGATCCCGCTCAGGGCGTCCAGGTCCGCCGGGTGCTCGGCGGCCACGGTCCGCAGCGTCGCGTCGTGGAACACCACGTAGGCGGGCACGCCCTGCTCCTTGGCGGTCGACGCCCGCCAGGCCCGCAGCCGCTCGAAGACGCCCTGGTCGGCGTCCGACAACGCGGCGGCCTCCGGACGTGCGCCACCGGAGCGCGCGGGCCTGCGCGTGCCGCCCTGGGGGCGCGGATCGCGCCGCAGCCGCACCTCGCGCCGCCGGCCCAGGACCTCCGTGCTGGCCTCCGTGAGCAGCAGCGTGCCGTGGTTCGAGTCCACCTCCAGCAGGCCCAGGGCCAGCAGCTGGCGGGCCACGGACCGCCACTCGGCCTCCGAGAGGTCCTCGCCGACGCCGAACACGGTCAGGCCGTCATGCCCCCACTGCGTGACCTTGGGCGTGGCCTTCCCGCGCAGGATGTCGACCACGTGCCCCACGCCGAAACGCTGGTTGCGCTCACGGTCCAGGCGGAACACCGCGGACAGCAGCTTCTGTGCCGGGACTGTGCCGTCCCAGGCCTCGGGCGGGTTCTGGCAGGTGTCGCAGGCACCGCAGCTGCCGGGGTGGTCCTGGTCGAAGTAGCGCAGGAGCTGGGCACGGCGGCACTCCACGGTCTCGCACAGCGCCAGCATGGCGTCCAGGTGGGAGGAGAGCCTGCGGCGGTGAGCGAGGTCGCCGTCGGACTCGGCGATCATCTTGCGCTGCTGGACGACGTCCGCCAGGCCGTAGGCGAGCCACGCCGTGGACGGCAGGCCGTCCCGCCCCGCTCGACCGGTCTCCTGGTAGTAGCCCTCGACCGACTTGGGCAGGTCGAGGTGGGCGACGAACCGGACGTCGGGCTTGTCGATGCCCATGCCGAAGGCGATCGTCGCGACCATGATCACGCCGTCCTCGCGCAGGAACGTGGACTGGTTGGCCGCCCGCACGTGGGCGGGCAGGCCCGCGTGGTACGGCAGGGCGCGGATGCCCTGGTCGGTCAGCTGCTGGGCGGTCTTCTCCACCGACGCGCGGGACAGGCAGTACACGATCCCGGCGTCCCCGGGGTGCTCTGTGCGCAGCAGCTCCAGCAGCTGCTTGCCCGGGTTGTCCTTGGGGGCCACCCGGTAGGTGATGTTGGGCCGGTCGAAGCTGGCGACGAAGCGCCGGGCCTCGGTCAGGCCCAGGCGGACGGCGATCTCCTCGCGCGTGTGCTGGGTCGCGGTGGCGGTCAGCGCGATGCGCGGCACGCCCGGCCAGCGCTGGGCCAGCTCGCCCAGCCGCAGGTAGTCGGGGCGGAAGTCGTGTCCCCACTGGGACACACAGTGCGCCTCGTCGATGGCGAACAGGGCGATGGTGCCCTGGTCGAGCAACCGGGCGGTGGACTCGACGCCGAGCCGTTCCGGGGCGAGGTACAGCAGGTCGAGCTCGCCCGACCGGTAGGCCTGCTCCACCGCGCGGCGCTGGTCCGGGTCCTGTGTGGAGTTGAGGAACCCGGCCCGGACGCCGAGCGCGTCCAGCGCGTCCACCTGGTCCTGCATGAGCGCGATCAGCGGTGAGATCACCACGCCCGTGCCCTGCCGGACGAGCGCGGGGATCTGGTAGCACAACGACTTGCCGCCGCCGGTGGGCATGAGCACGAGGGCGTCACCGCCGTCGGCGACCGTCTCGATGATCTCCTGCTGGTCGCCGCGGAACGCGTCGTAGCCGAAGACCTCACGGAGCACATCGAGGGCGGGCGCGGTCAGGGCGGCGTCCGGGATCGTCATGGCGGCCAGTGTGCCAGGGGCCGGTGACACGGGCCGTCCGCCAGGCCCACCCGGGCTCGCAGGGCCCGAGCAGGCGTGTCAGATGCTGTCCATAGACTCCCGGTATGTACCAATCTGACGACGAGAGAACTGGTCGGGGCGACACCATGGAGCGCCCGCTCCTGGTGGCGGCGATGCGGGACTGTCTCGCACCCCTGCGGCTGTCGGACGCCTTCGAACCGGCGGTCGAGCACGTGCTGCGCGGTACCGGGCCCGAAGTCCTGGCGACGCTGCGCGCGCAGCCCCACGGCGCCGAGGCCGTCGCCGAACCGGACGGCTACTGGTCCGGCAGGCTGGTCGACGCCATCGCGGACCTGCATCCCGGATGGACCCGGCAGGGCGCCGACGCCGCCCGGCGCACCGTCCACGGGACCGCGCCGGTCGACGTGCTCGCCCGGTTCGGACAGCTGCTGCACGCGGCCTCCGGCCGATCCCCGAAGCACGCCCAGCCGTCATGGCTCCTCGTGCTGGCCGACGACGTGGCGCGGGCGAGCGCCGACGACGCAGACACCGCCGACGACGCAGGCGCCGCAGAGAGCGTCCGGCGGCGGTGGAGCCCGGACGTCCTCGCGGAGGTCGCCCGAGCCGGCGACGCTCCCGGACGGAGCGCCGTGCACGCCGCCCTGTCGGCCCTGCTGGACGCGGACAACAGCTGTCCGGCGCACCGCCGGCGCCGGCTCCTGGAGACCGGCGCGGGCGTCGCGTTCCTCGCCCGGTACGCCGACGAGCTCGCGGCAGTCGCCCCCGGGCTCGAGCTCTACGTCCGACGGTACGTGGCGCTGGCGTGCGCGCGCAGTCCCGAAGCGCATGCGGGACTCGCTGCCGAGCTGGCGGTCGACGCCGACGGCGGCGTCCGCGCGGAGGCGCTGGCCACGCTGTCCCGGCTGGACGGGCCCAGGCAGGTCGACGTGCTGCGGCAGCACCTGCGGACCGCGTCGCCCGACCGCCTGCCGAACGTCCTCGCCCGCCTGGCCGACCTCGACGGCGGCGTCGCGGCGATCGAGGAGACCCTGGCGGACGGCGACGCCGGGCCGCTCGGCCCGGAACGCGAGCGGCTGCTGCGCCGGGTGGTGTTCCGGGTGCGCGTGCTGCGCTCGGTGGAGGCCGCCGTCCCCGCGCCGCCCGTCGCGGCGCCCCAGGACGCGGACCTCGCGGAGGAGCTGAGCGTCCTGCGGACCCTGCGACCGGGGAGCGGGCCGGAGGTGGACCGCACCTGGAGCATCGCCGAGGATCGGGTGACGCGGCTGCCCGACGTCCGGGCCCTGCGGGACGTGCGCCGGGCAGCTGGTGCGGCCGACGCGGACCGGTGGGCCGCCGGGCTCCTCGTCACCTGCACGACCGCCGACTACCGGAAGATCGGAGCCGACCTGACGCCGGAGGACGCCGAGCGCTGGTGGCCGCTGTTCGCCGAGCGCCTGGACCTCGCGGACGAGTATCTCGACGGCGGTGACAGGAAGCGGCACCCGGACGAGCACGCCGTCGACACGCCGACGATGATCCTGACCATCCTCGAACGATTCCCGGCAGTCCCCGAGGCGCTCGTCCCGCGCCTGATCGCGCTCGCGCTCGGCGCCGACCGCCATCGCCTGCCGGCCCGGCGGGTGCTCGGTGACGAGCCGCAGGGACGCGCAGCCGCGCTGGGCGCACTGGTCGGTCTCGACGACACGGCACGCTCCTCCGCGGCGGAGTGGCTCGCCGACCTCGGTGAGCCGGGTGTGGTCGGGCCGGAGCCCGGCTGGGAGTTCGGCGCGGGGGTGCTGCACCCGTCGGTCCGTACCCTGCCCGCCTCCACGCTGTGGTGGTTGGACCGGTTCCGGGAGCAGGCGCTCGACCAGGGCATCCCGGCGGACGACGTCGACCGGTGGCTCGGTCTGGCCCGCGCCACCCTGCGCACGGCGGCCGACGGCGGCGGGCCCGTCGTCGGCCGGCTCGGCAGCCCGCTGATGCTCCCGCCGGACGTGCCCACCCCCGCCGCGGAGTACGACCCCGACGACCCCGATCCTTATGAGTACCAGCTCATCGTGACGCTCGACCTGGCGGCGATCCCGCCCGGCGCCACCGACCTGCCGTTGCCGCCCGACGGTCACGTGCTCCTGTTCGCGAACATCCAGCTGGACGACGTGTTCCTGCCGGGCGGCGCCGTGTACGTCCCCGCGGGCGCTCCGGTCGAGGAGCGGGAGGTCTCTCCGGACTACGAACCCTACGAGTACGACTCGCCCGAGGACCTCGACGAGGACCTGCGGCGCACGGGTGACCTGCGGCTGGTCCCCGGTGTGTCGCTGCCCTCCTGCCCGCCCGGCGCCGAGACCCGTGCCGAGCACCCGCACGCACGAGCGCTGCAGGAGGTGTGGTCCGAGCAGTCCGACGGGGGAGGCCAGTGGCAGCTCGGCGGCCACGCCTACGACTTCGACGGCTACGGGGACCCGGTACGGGCCTCGGCGGTCCCGGAGCCCGGGGAGATGTTCTCCCGCCCGGAGGACTGGGCGGTGCTCGCCCAGTGGGTCGGGGTCCCGATGGGCATCGTGTACTGGACGATCAACCGCCAGGACCTCGAGGCGCGGCGCTTCGACCGGGTGGACGTGCAGATGTACGCCAACCCCTGATCGGCTCAGCGCGCGGGCGCGCGGCCCACCGCGTAGAGGCGGGTCGCGCGCAGCGCCACGACCGCGATACCCGTGGCCGCGTACAGGCCGAGCCAGCCGACGGCGACGGGGCTCACGTGGAACAGGAGCTCGTACGGCGCCGTCCGCCCCGTCGCCCAGACCTGCAGGGCGGGGAGTCCGGCGAACACGGCGGCGGGCAGGAGCCACGGCAGCATCCGGAGCACGGTGACGACGCCGGACCGGCCCGAACGGCGTCGTGCCCAGTGCCGCGCCCGGACCAGCGCCACGACGCCGAGGCCCACGGTGACCAGCGCGACGCCCGTGAGCACCCAGTCGGTGCGGCCGCGGTCGGCGCCCGAGGTCAGGGTCGGGATCGCGGGGTCGACGTCGTGCAGCAGGTTCTGCGCGACGACGCCCGGGTCGGGCGAGGTGAGCCCCGCGCCGCTGTTGATCAGGACGACGACGGCGTAGCCGGAGTCGACGAAGATGCCCTGGTAGGCGCCGAAGCCGGCCCCGGCGCCGGAGTGCGAGATGCGCACGGGCGGCCCTTCGGCGGACTCGGCCCGGTACCACCCGAACCCGTAGTCGTCGGTGTCCTCGCCCGGGGTGTGCATCGCGGCGACGGACTCCGGCGTCACCACCCGGGTGCCGTCCATGGCGGCGCCACCCGACTGCTGCATCGCGATCCAGCGCGCCATGTCTGCCGCGGTGCTGACGACTCCGCCGGATCCCTCGGTGAAGTAGTCGGGTCCGGTGGCGGCGAACGGCCGGCCCCAAACCAGCAGGTGGCCCGCGGCCATCTCCGGTACCCGGGCCCCGGCGGTCGGGACAGAGCTGGTGTCGGCCATGCCGAGCGGGCCCAGGACCTGCTGGTCCAGGTACTGGCTGAACGGCTGGCCGCTCGCCACCTCGACGAGCCGGCCGGCCACGTGGTAGTTCGGGTTGTGGTAGGCCGCCGCGCTACCCGGGTCGGTGGCGAGCGTCGCCGGCTCCAGGCGTGCCACGGCGTCCTCGAGCGTCCGGACGTGCTCCTCGTAGAGGGGCGGGCCGGTGGGGTCCGTCATCCCGGACGTGTGGTGCAGCAGCTGCCGCAGCGTGATCGCGCCGGCCCGGGGGTCGTCGAGCGTGAGCTCAGGCAGCTGGTCGACCACCGGCTCGTCGAGGTCCAGCTTGCCGGCCTCCACGAGCTGGAGCACCGCGAGTGCGGTGAACGACTTGGACAGCGACTCGACCCGCACGGGCGTCGCTGTCGTCATGGCTCCGCCGTTGCCGTCCGACCCCGCCGCGGCGAGCGCGAGCAGCTCGCCGTCGCGCAGCACCGCCGCCTGGATGCCGGGCGTCCCGTGCTCCGCGACGAACCGGTCGAGCGACTCCTGGACCGTTGACTGCGCCGGGCCGCTCGGCGGCGTCGGTGCTCCGACGGCGGACGCGGACGCCGTCGGGACGGTGCACATCGCTATCGCAGCGGTGAGCAGGAGCATCGGGGCCAGGCGGCGCGTCAGGAACATGGTCGACACTCTGTCAAGCACGGTGGCGCGGCACCATGGGGCATCGACCTGAACGGACCCTGAGCGCCGGACCGACGACTCGGGGTGCGCTGCTTCGACCGGTGCGAACCAGGACCATGTAGGCTTGACCACATACTTCCGGCGCCCGCGGGTGCCGGCGGGTCCGAATGAGACAGCGGACTGCGAGCGGCTTCCCACATCCACAGCGGGGAGCCGTTCGCGCTGTCCGTGCGGACCCGGGACGGATCCGTGGGCGCTCTGGTTGCGGGGAGCCAGGCGCCGGTGCAGACTCGACGGCGGGTCCCGCGAACCGCAAGGTCGAACACCTTGCCGGTCGCGGGACTCGCCACTGTGTCGGCCACGGCCATCGATCCGACGGCGGCCTCGCACGTTGCACGCCACGTAGAATCTCGCACGGGTGCGACCGGGCGGAGCGTTGATGACAGGCACGGAGAACGCGGACGATCGGATCCGCGCAGTGGTGACGAAGGGCCGCTTCGAGAGCATCGAAGCGGCTCACCTGGTGCTGGAGCCGGTCATGCGCGCCATCGCCTCGGCGGTCGGCGAGCACTGCGAGGTCGTGCTGCACGACCTCAGCCAGCGCGACCTGGACCACACCATCTACGCGATCGTCAACGGCCACGTGACGGGACGGAAGGTCGGCGGCCCGTCCACGAATCTCGGCCTCGAGGCGGTGCGGGACGAGGACGCGGAGCACAACGAGTTCGGCTACTCGGGTCGCACGGCGGACGGCCGGGAGCTGCACTGCTCGTCGGTCTACTACCGTGACGCGTCGGGGCGGATCATCGCCGCGCTCTGCATCAACGTCGACCTGACGCCGCTGCAGACCGCGCAGAACCTCCTCAGCACCCTGCTGCCGTCGGCGGCCCCGGAAAAGCGCGACCGCGAGCTCCACACGCACGGCATCGCGGGCCTGCTCGACACCATGATCACCGACGCCGTCTCGGCGGTCGGTCGTCCGGTGGCGATGATGGACAAGCCCGACCGGATCGCAGTGCTGCGGATCCTCGACGGCCTGGGCGCCTTCCACGTCAAGCGTTCGGTCGAGACCGTGGCGAAGCGCCTGGGGATCTCCAAGGTCACCGCCTACGCCTACCTGGACCAGCTCCGGTCCGACCGGGACTGACCAGGTTTTACCTGAACGAAACGTTCGGGGCATAGACGTTGTGTTCAGAGATGGTCAGACTGACTCAGGTCCGGCTCAGGGGTGCGGCAACGCGGCCCGACCCGATCAGATGCCGGACCGCTGATCTGACTATCTCGGAGGTTCCCGTGGCTGGGACGGCTACAACGCCGCCGCTGAGCGGCACACAGAAGCGCACGATCGCCGGTGGCGCGATCGGGACGCTCATGGAGTACTACGACTACTACCTGTACGGCCTGGCGTCCGCCGCCATCTTTCCCGTGGTGTTCTTCAGCGGTGAGGACCCGATCGTCGCGCAGCTCTCGTCGTTCGCGACGTTCGCGGTCGGCTTCTTCCTCCGCCCGGTCGGCGGGCTGGTGTTCGGCCCCATCGGTGACCGCGTCGGTCGCAAGACGGCACTGATGATCACGGTGGTCGGCATGGGCATCGCCACGGCGGGCATCGGGCTGATCCCTCCGGAGGCGTCGATCGGCATCACCGCACCGCTGCTGCTGATCTTCTTCCGCATGTGCCAGGGCTTCTTCGTCGGCGGCGAGATGGGTGGTGCGGCGACGATGGTCGTCGAGCACGCCCCGGTCGGCAGGCGCGGCATGTACAGCGCGTTCCTCATCAGCGGTGCGGGCATCGCGAACGTGGCGTCCGCCGGCCTGATGGCCGGTCTGGGCCTCGGCCCCGAGTCCTGGTTCATGACCTGGGGCTGGCGCATCCCGTTCGTGCTCGGCCTCGTGCTCGCTATCATCGCGCTCGTGCTGCGCAGCAAGCTCGAGGAGTCGCAGGAGTTCAAGGACGTCAAGCAGGCGCAGGCGGACGCCGGTGTGAAGAGCAACCCGATCAGGGAGGTCTTCCGGCACCCGAAGAACGCGATCATGGGCATCCTCATCGGCCTGCCGCAGAGTATCGCCGGCTACGTCGTCCTCACGTTCGGCATCGCCTACATGGTCAACCAGAACGACATCCCCGCCTGGCAGGGCTTCGCCGGCACCATGATCGTCGGCCTCCTGCAGATCTTCGTCGCCCCGGCCTACGGCTTGCTGTCCGACCGGATCGGCCGCCAAAAGGTGTACATCGCGGGCTGTATCGGCTTCGCGCTGCTGGTCTGGCCGACGTTCCTGCTGTTCGGCACGAGCAACCTGCTCCTGATCTGGGCCGGCATGATCCTGGGCTTCGTGATCCCCGGCGTCGCCATGCAGGCGACGCTGCAGACCATGCTGGCCGAGATGTTCGACCCGGAGGCCCGGACCACCGGCGTGAACATCGGCTACCAGATCTCCAACACCCTCGGCGGGGGGCTCGCACCCTTCATCTGCACCGCGCTGGTCGCGCTGGTCGGCGGAGAGATCTGGCCGGTGGTCGTGTACTGCGCCGTGATCTGCGTCATCGGTGCTGTCGCGACCGCCACCGCGAACATCAGTACCGACGGCTCGCGCCTGCACGAGCTCAAGATCGCACCGGGCGCGACCCGCTCGGCCGGAAGGGTATGACGGTCCGACCTCCGACCTGCCCCGCGGGAACGCGGGGCAGGTCTCCTCTCGCGCGGCCGGGCGCGGGCCGTGCGGCTCAGCGTCTCGTGGTCGCCATCCACTCCCAGATGCTTGCGCCGTCGTGGCGGGGGTCGTTGCGCGCGACGTAGATCCACGACCAGTGCCCGGGGAAGGTGTTCCCGTCCCAGGTCACGCCGTCGTACAGGCTCATGATCGAGCCGTCGATCCGCTCATGGGCGTACACCGTGTTGTCCTCGGGGTCGAGGGTGGTGTCGTCGGCCGAGGCCACGAGCCACGTCGGCGTCGCCATCGCCGCGAGCTCGTCGTCGGAGATGAAGTAGCCGCCGGAACCGTCACGGGCGCCGATCCCGCAACAGATCGGCACGGAGCTCGCAAACGTCGTGGGGTGCTCCGCGACCATCTTCAGCGACATGAACCCGCCGTTGGAGCAGCCCACGACGTGGATCCGGCTCACGTCGATCCGGTGCGCCGCGGTGACCTCCTCGATCGCCTCCAGGACGAGCGGTGCGAAGCCGTCGCCGTCGAGCATCCAGGCGGACGTCGCCTGCGGCGCCAGCACGTAGGCGCCGCCGAACACGTCCTGCGCCTCCGGCGTGGCGAAGCCGAGCGCGCCCCGGTTGGCCCGCAGCTGCGCCTCGTTGTCGTAGTAGTCGTACCCGTCGGTCAGCAGACCGCCCTCGCCGCCGCCGTGCAGCCAGACGACGAGCGCCGCGCCGTCACGCCCCCGCCCACGCGCAGGCGAGAACAGCCGGTAGTTCAGACCCGACGCGGACGTGTGGTGGGTGAACGCGTCGACCTCCGGATCGGACAGCCGGCCCTGACGGAACGAGTCGAGCACGACCGCGCCGGACCCGCCCCTGCCGCGCAGCGGCTCCACCTGCGTGATCACGTAGTCGAGGTCCAGGACCACGTTGCGGCCGTGCGCACCCATGTACTGCAGGGTGCCCCCGCCGTCGACCCCCCACCCGTGCTCGAGCCCCAGGGTGATCGCACCGCGGCGTGTCCAGCCCGCACCGGTCACCCGGCGATCCTGCTCGTAGGCGACCTCGCCGCTGAGCGGGTTGGTGGCCGTGACGTGCACGACGAACGTCGACGCGGTGAGTGACGACCGCTCCACGCGGCCGAGGGCTCGGGCGGACAGGACGAGCGAGGTCACCTGCTCGCCGCCGTCGAGCACCTCGGCGATCGGTGTCACCAGAACATCGCCGTGCTCGCCGGCATCGGCGCTCGCGGCCGGTACGCCCAGCAGGGCCGAGGCACCGACGGTGGCGCCGGAGACGAGCAGGGTGCGGCGGGTGATCGGGGTGGGCATGGCGGAACTCCTTCGTTCGGGGCCAAGTGGCCGGCACGTACGAAGAAACGCATTGCCAGCCACCCGGAGGGTAGTGAAAACAGGATGGCTGCGCCAGCCTCGGACTTCGGGACCGACCGCGAGGCGATCTTCTTGCACCCCTTCCGGATGCTATGACACTCATATAATATGAGTGTCATACTACATAGGGAGGAACATGAGATTCGACGAGCCGCTCGACGGCTGGTTCACCTACGTCACCTGGGACATCGACGTGCGCCTCGCCGGCGCCGTCGTCCGGGCGAGCGCGCGACGGGACGCGCACAGGGAGCACCTCATCGGGCTGGCGCGGGAGCTCGCCGGCGAGCTCGGGGTGCGGACCGCGCACGCGCTGGAGGCGACAGTCATCCCGCCGATCGCAGGCGGACCACGGTACGACCTGGCTGTTCTGGTCCATGGTGATCGCGGCCTGGGCGACGAGGTCGCGAAGCGGGCGGCGGCGCTCGGCCTGCCTGTACCGGAGCTCGTGCTGACGGGACGCAACTCGGGCAGGATCGGCGACACCGAGGCTCGGGACGGTGAGGTCCTGCTGAACCACTTCGCCGGGCCGGTGACGCCTCAGGACGCGGTGGAGGCGTGGAAGGCGGTCGCGCCCTGGTACGCGGAGACCCTGGGCGTCGACAACTCCACGCTGCTGGAGGCGGAGCCCGACGCGCCGTTCCTGATCGTGAACTACGCCGTGATCCCTGGCGGTGTGGTCCCGTTCCTCGCCGGTCAGATGCTCCGCCCGAGCTTCCACCGCGTCGTCCGCCGGCGCCTGCGCGACGCTGGGATCACGCCGTACCCCGTGTTCACCAGGAGGATGAGCGCATGACCAACGCGCCGGAGCCCCACGAGCTCCTTCTCGCCCTGCGGAAGCTGCGTACCGCCGTGGCTACCGTCGACCGTGATGTGGCCGCCGTCGCGAAGCTCAGGGACAGCGATCTCACCGTGCTCGACGTCCTGCACCGCGAGGGGCGGCAGACGCCGACGGACCTGGCACGCCGGACGCGCACTCACCTGGCGACCATGACGGGTGTCCTGGCTCGGCTGGAGAAGGAGGGCTGGATCGAGCGGCGATCGGACTCGCGCGACCGCCGCTCGATCGGTGTCCACGCGACGAGTGTGGAGCGGTTCCGTGCGCTCTACGCGGAGCCCAACGCACGTCTGGCTGCGCTCTTCGCGGAATGGCCTGCCGACCAGGCGAGCGTCTTCCTGGCTTCGGTCGAGCAGGTCGTCCGGGCACTCGACGAGGAGGCTGGAGGACCTGCCCGGCGGTGAGTCGGTGAACGCGACCGTCGACGGGTGGACACCTATGAACGGGCGGCCCGCGGATGTGCCCAGGGCCCGGCATGGCGATACCCGGATGCCATGCGTAGCGTGGCTCGCCATGGACGGACCAGAGGCGCAGGTGAAGCTCGGGGCGGGTAGCCGAGGCGAGCCGACGTGTTTCTGACAGCCGTGGCGACCGCGGTCGGGGTTCTCCTCGTGCTGGCGGCGCTGCGGGACGTGTTCCAGACTCTGCTGCATCCCAGCGGACGCGGCCGTATCAGCGTGGCGGTGACGAGCTTCGTGTGGTGGTTCTGTCACCGCCTCGGGACGCGTGCGGTGAGGTTGAGCGGGCCGGCGGCGATGGTGGTCGTGACGGTGGTCTGGGTAGGGCTCGTCGTCATCGGGTGGGCCCTGGTGTATTGGCCGAACATGGAGACCGGGTTCTCCTACAGCACCAGCCTCGATCCGACGCGGCGCAGCGACCTCGTCGACGCCTTCTATGTCTCGGTCGTCACGCTGACCACGCTCGGTTTCGGTGACGTGGTTCCAGCGGTCTGGTGGCTGCGGCTGGCGGCTCCTGTCGAGGGTCTGATCGGTTTCGCCCTGCTCTCCGCGGGGGTCTCGTGGCTCCTGGAGGTCTACCCCGCGCTGGCACGGCGTCGCGCTGTGGCGTTGCACGTGCACGGGCTCCGCGGGATGCGGACGGTGGAGCTCATGGGCGGCATGGATCCTGGCGCGGTGGCAACGATCCTGCGTGACCTGGCGGCGGGTATCGATCAGGTTCGCGTGGACTTCACGCAGTACGAGGTCATCTACTACTTCGCTGATCCGCACGCGAGCACTTCGCTCGCCTCGATGGCTGGGTATGTGCTGGAGCTCTCCGCGGCGGCTCAGGAGTCCGGCTCGGCACAGGTGCGACACGCGGGTGGAATGCTCGACGTCAGTCTGACTGGCCTTGCGGAGGTGCTCGACTCCGGGTACCTGCACACCGGAGGGACGACGGCGACCGTGCTGGCTGCTTACGGCCGTGCTCAGCGAGCCGGCTGAGCACGTGCGAACAAGGTGCTTGCGGGCCACACTGGTGGCGGCGTAGCACGGCGACAGGTGAGCTGAGGGGGCCGATAGGTCTGGACATCGAACAGGATGAGGGCTTTCAGCGCCGTGAATGGATGTGGCAGCGCAGCGGCACCGTTCTGCTGGTGCTGGCCGTCGTGGCGGCCCTGGCGGGGCTCTTCGGCAACGGGCCGCTGAGCTGGACCGAGAGGGACAGCGGCGACGGCGTCGTGACGGTCGCGTTCGAACGCGTCACGCACCACAAGGCCGACGACAGCGTGACCCTGGCGTTCGGGCCCGAGGCGGTCTCGGACGGCACCGTCACCGTGGAGCTCACCGGGACCTGGCCCGGTGGCGTCGACGTCCGCGGCATCTCGCCCGAGCCAACGGAGCAGAGGGTCGCGGCGGGCGGGCTCGTGCTGGAGTTCGCCGTGGAGGACACCGATCGCCTCGAGGTCACCGTGAGCTTCCGCGCCCAGGAGTACGGCCCGCTGCGCGGTGAGATCACCGTCGCCGGCCGGTCCGTCTCGTTCTCGCAGTTCGTCCTGCCCTGAGGAGGCCTCGATGGATGCAGTCCTGCGCGCCGTGGCGATCTACGCGGTCCTGCTGGTCATCTTCCGCTTGACCGGCAAGCGGTCGATGGCCCAGGTGACCACGTTCGACTTCATCATCCTGCTCATCGTCGGCGAGGCGACCCAGCAGGCACTTCTCGGCGAGGACTTCTCCATCACCCAGGCCGCTCTGGTCATCGCTACTCTCGTCCTGCTCGAGCGCTTGTTCGACTATGCCTCGTGGCGCCTACCCCGATTCAAGCGCGTCGCCGAGGGCCTCCCGGTGATCGTCGTCGAGAACGGTCGACCGCTCCAGGAAGCCATGACCAAGGAGCAGATCACGACCGACGACGTGCTCAGCGCGGCCAGGGAGTCGCAGGGCCTGGAGCGGATGGACCAGATCAAGTGGGCCGTCCTGGAAGCCTCCGGCGGCATCAGCATCGTGCCGAAGACCAGTACCTGACGCCCGACCCGTCCCGGGTGGTGAGCGGCGGCCGGGACGGCCACATGAGTCACGAGAACCCACGAAGAGGAGGACGGACATGAGCGAGTTCGTAGGGCCCGAAGGACCGATCCGCGAGGTGACCACCGGGATGACGGTGGTCGACGCCGGGGGCGAGGAGGTGGGAACCGTCGACGAGGTGCGCATGGCCGACGCCGGTGCCGTCACCGGCGCCGGCCAGTCCTCCGAGACGTCGGGCAACGTCCTCACGTCGCTCGCCGAGATCTTCAGCACCGACAGCGGCATGAGCGAACAGGCCCAGGAGCGGCTCGCACGTCTCGGCTACGTCCGAGTCGACGCCAGCGGCATGTTCGCGGGACATCGATACGTCGAGGCGGACCAGATCGCCTCGGTCGCGGGCACCGAGGTGCGGCTGTCCGTCGCGGCAGACCAGCTGTTCAAGTGAGCGCGGGTGGCCAAGATCGATGTCGTCGCTCACGCCAGCAGTGACAGCAGGGCGCTCGCGGCGCCGTCGTCGTCGATGGTGCCGGTGGTGCGGTCCGCGGCGGCGATGACGAACGCGGGCGCGTGGGCCATGGCGATGCCGCATGCTGCCCAGTCGAGCATCTCGACGTCGTTCTCCGAGTCGCCGATCGCGACGGTGTTGTGGTCCTCGACACCGAGGTGGGTGCGGATCTCCTCGAGCGCGGTCGCCTTGGAGATCCCAGGTGCTGTGACGTCGACCCAATCCAGGGTGGTGGCGATCGCCGTCAGGCCGGCCGCGCGCAGGCTCGGCACGAGCTGATAGGCCGCGTGGCCGCGCAGGGCGAGGCGTGGTGTCGGGTTGGTCCAGAACTCGCGGAGGTCCCCTGCGGGGCGCTGGCGGCCGTTGAGCTCGTGGTCGGGGAACGGGGTGCTCACGCGGTAGCCGTCGCCGACGATCTCGGCCGCGATCCGCACGACGGGTGCCTCGGCGAGAGCGATGCGGATGGCGGTCTCGGCGTCGACGAGGTGCTGCTTGGTGATCTCGTAATAGCCCTCGACGAGGTGGGCCGTGATCGCGCCGTTGCTCGTGACGAGCCACGTGTCGTCGAGCCCGAGCTGCACCGCGACCGGCAGGGCGCCGACCAGCGAGCGGCCCGTCGCCAGGACGAGGTGATGGCCGGCGGCACGGACCCGTGAGGCCGCAGCGCGTACGGGCTGGTTGACGGGGTGGCCGGTGCGCACGAGCGTGCCGTCGATGTCGCAGGCGACCAGCGCCGGCGTGGTGTCCATGCGCTGCAGGGCCTGCGGCTGAGGCGATGTTGAGGTCACGCCTTGGAGGTTAGGGACATGAAACAGACCTGGCGAGAAACTTGCTCAGGATTGCTCGGATGCGCGGAGGCGGTCGGCGACTGTCTCCAGTGCGTCGTTCAGCAGGGTGCGGGCCTTGCGCTCGTAGCTGGCTGCCAGGGCGAGCGTCTCGAACACCTTTGTGTACAGTTCGATCTCGGGTGGCTGAGCGAGGTTGAGCTCGGCCGAGAACGTCTCCACCGTGACCAGGTCCTCGTCGCGAAGCCAGAATCCGTGCTGCGGGGCGACGGCGCAGAACGTGTCGAACGGGATGACGCCGAGGCGGACGTTCGGCAGCATCGAGAACGAGATCAGCTTGCCGATCTGCCCCAGCATTACCTCGGGGGAGCACAGCGTGTATGAAAGCGTCGCCTCCGTGATGACTATCCGGAACTTCTTGCCCGGCCTGGTCAGGATCTCCTGCCGACGCATCCGCGCGGCCACCGCGCTGTCGATGTCCTGGCGGTGCCCGAACTGGTGGGCGCTCTCGATGAACCGGGCACGTGCATACTCGGGCGTCTGCAGCAGGCCGGGTACGTAGACCGGGCAGAACCCCCGGAAGATCGTCCCGGGCTCCTCGTCGCGCGCGTGGTGGTCCTGGAACGACGCGAGGCCACCACGCAGCAGCCGTCGCCACTCCGCATGCCGCGACTCCAGCGTGTGCAGCGCGGCGATCAGGCTCTCCGTATCCTGCTCGGCGCTCGCGGCCCGGCACCATGTGCGGATGTCGTCGTCCGACGGTGTCTGCTTGGCGTGCTCGATCTTGGAGACCTTCGACGGCTGCCAGGACAGCACCTGGGCGAGCTGCTGGCCGGTGAGGCCGGCAGCTCGCCGCAGTTCGCGCAGGCGTCCCGCGAGCTCGTTGCGAGCGTCGCTGACGTCAGCGCTGGTCGAGGTGCTTCGCGGCAAAATCGTCTCTCGTGATGGCGCGGTGCCATGCGGCGTCGCGCTGGAAGTTGAGGTCGACGACCAAGGACGGGTCCTCGACGAGCTCGAAGCCCAGCAGCTGGTCCTGATCGTCGAAGTGCATCCGGGCGACCGTCCGGGAGTCGAACAGCCAGTAGTCGAAATCGGGCAGCCCGGCTGCGTCGTCGCGGGCGAGGTACCGGATGTCCTCGCCGGCGTCGTTGTTGTACCTCGAGTACGTCAGGCCGAACCGGCTGTAGCCGCTCAATGGGAGCGACACGACCCGGACCCGTCGGAACCGACGGCCGGCGTCGGTGGCCTGACGGATCTCGACCAGCCAGTCGTCGAGCCAGCTCGGGTCCTCGACATGCTCGACCAGGAGCCGGTGGAGCGGCCCCTGCTCGCTGGGCACGTTGTACCGGTCGCGGACCTCGAGCCGAAACGCGGTGTGCTCGAAGGACTCGAACAGCTCGCGCCACCGGGGCCCGATCGGGAGCAGGGCAGTCAGGAGCCTGCCTCCTTGTGGGCCAGATACATCTCCAGGATCTCGACGGGCACCTCGACGACGTCCTCGTGCCCGGGGACCGGGCCGACGTCGGACAGCGCGTCGCCGTCGGTCACCTTCCAGCCCTGGACGAGAAAGGTCTCGCGGTCGGTCCGGTCCGTGGCGAACAGCGTGGGTGACCCATCCTTGCCGGACTGCGGGTCCTTGCCGAGGAAGTGTGCACGCATGGCGGTCTCCATTGCTCGAAAACGGGGATGACTGCGCGACAAGACTCGCCCCGGGAGCTCGGGGCCGTCAAGAGGGAATGTGATGCAGTTTGATCCAGGCCGCTATCGAGCTCGGCGCGTCCGAAGCCTCTGGGTTCTCTGGCGCTCCGATCGGCGAGCTGGGCCACTGAAGCGGAGCAGCTGCCCCACCGCTCAGCCGGGCCGAGCGATACCGTGCCGGTACGCGAGGATGACGAGGTGCACCCGGTCGCGGGCACCGAGCTTGGCCAGGATGCGGTTGACGTGGGTCTTGATCGTCGGCAGCGCGAGCGTGAGCTCGGCGGCGATCTCGGGGTTGGACAGCCCTCGTGCGATACCGAGGAGGACGTCGTACTCGCGCGGTGAGAGCAGGGACCGTAACGGGGGACCGGCGTCGGCGCGGTCCAGGGCCTCTGCGTGGGCCTCGATGAGACGTCCGGTGACCCGGGGCGTGAGGACGGCGTCCCCGGCCGCGACGGTACGGATCGCGTCGGTGAGCGCGGCGGGTGTGGCGCTCTTCAGGAGGAAGGCGCTGGCGCCGGCCCGCAGGCTCTCGAAGGCGTAGGCGTCGAGGTCGAACGTGGTGAGCACGACGACCTTCGTGCCAGGACGTGCACCGGTGATGCGACGGGTCGCCTCGATGCCGCCGATCCCGGGCATCCGTACGTCCATGAGCACCACGTCCGGCTGGAGAGCTCGGGCAACGGCGATGGCCTCCTCCCCGGTGCCGGCCTCGCCGACGACGGCGATGTCGTCGGTCGCGGCGAGCACCAGGGAGTTGCCGGTGCGGATCAGGGCGTGATCGTCGACGAGGAGCACGCGGATCTGCGGACGTGGCTCAGCCATCTGCGGGGCCGTTCCTCTCGTTGCTCGTTCCTCCGGAGTCCGGGAGGGCGCTCGTGCCGCGGGTACCCAGGACAACCCGGGTACGCCAGCCGCCGCCCGGCCGCGGCCCGGACTCCACGTCGCCGCCGTGGGCCGCGGCACGCTGCCGGATGCCGACCAGCCCGTGCCCGGGCGGACCCTGCCGGGTGACCGGCCCGCCGTCGTCCGTGATGGTGAGGGCGACGCCGCCGTCGCTGTGGTCGATCGCCACCTTTGCCCCGGTAGGGCCGTGCGCGTGCCGGAGCGTGTTCGTCAGCGACTCCTGCGTGATGCGGTAGACGGCCTGCCGGAGTGCGGCGTCCGCGGGCAGCTCGGGCCCGGTCCGGGTCAGCGTGACGGGCAGCCCCGCATCCCGGAAACCCTCGACCAGCTCCTCGAGGGTGGGCAGGTTGTCGCCGGAGCGGTGCAGGTTCGTATCGAGCCCTGCGTCGGCGTCGCGGAGCAGGGCCAGGGTGCGGTGCATGTCGTCGAGCGCGTCGCGGCCGACCTCCGCGATCTTCTCCACTGCTGCCTGCGACCGCTCGGGGTGTTTCCGCGCGGCGCTGCTCGCGCCGTTGGCGAGGGTGACGATGACGGTGAGCGAGTGCGCCACGAGGTCGTGCATCTCGGCTGCGATGCGGGTGCGTTCGGTCAGGGCGGCGTTCTCGATCCGCTGGTTCACGGTCTCGGTGAGCCAGCGGGTGTGGTCGCGCCGGCTCTTGACCAGGAACCCGGCGGCGAGGGCGATCAGCGAGACCGGGTGCATCAGCGAGCCGAGCTCCGGGCGGATCCCGCTCAGCGAGTACGGGACGGTGGCGAGCATGGCCACCGCCATCGCCGTGCCGTAGCCGACCAGCGTGCGGGTCGTCGTCTCGCGGGAGGCGACGGTGTACAGGGCGACGGCGAACGGGATGGTCGGAAAGCCGAACCCCGGCTGCGTGAGCGAGCTGAGCGCGCCGGCCAGGGCGGTGACGATCAGCACCGTCAGCGGCCATCTGCGACGCGCCAGCAGGATCCCGGCGGCGACGGCGAGGAGCAGGTACCCCCACCACGCGGTGTCCTCGGCGCGGAAACCCAGCGCGAGCAGGTGGGGGAGTCCCGCGGCGACCATCACAGCGGTGTCCACGGCGCCTGGATGCCCGCGCAGCCAGACGGCGAGGGGCGACGGCGGACGGGTCAGGTCGGTCGCCTCGACCCGCAGGCTCTCGGTCGTCATCGTCCCCGTCCTCGCAGTGGGTGTCGGCTCAGGTCCGGGGTCCATTCTGCGCGCTGCCACAGGTCAGCCGTCCGTCAGGCGTCACGCGCGTGGAGCAGGACGCCCGCGGTGAGCAGCGCGACGACCGCCCACAGCGCGAGGACGCCGAACCCCACCCAGGGTTCGAGCTGCGCGACGGAGGGCGCGACGGAGGGAAAGTCGGAGATGAGCCTGCGCCCCGCGTAGGTGGGTGTGTAGTCGGCAGCCCTCTGGATCCCGGGGATCGACGACAGCAGCAGCGGTGCCACGACCAGGAGCCCGAGGACGGCGGTGAGCGCGCCGGCGACGTGGCGCAGCGCGGCTGCCAGACCCGTGGCGAGGACCGCGATGGCCCCGAGATACGCCCCCGAATGAAGCGCGAGCACGACGGCCTCCCCGGGCTCGGGCGTGTACACGACGTCGGACCCCGGCAGGATCAGCATCGAGAGCCCGAGGCTGCCGGCCGCGCCGAGCACGCCGATCAGGAATCCGAGCGTGGCCAGCACGACGGCCTTGGCGGCGAGCCAGGGTGACCGTCCCGGCAGGGCCAGCAGCGACAGCCTGGCTTGCCCCGACGTGTACTCGCCGGTGACCGCGAGGACGGCGAGCACGGCGACGACGATCTGCGCCCACAGCACGCTGTCCACGAACTGCATCGGCTCGGCGGTGATGGTCTGCCCGGCGAACCGAGGATCGGTGAGCCGGGCCTGCGTGCTGACCGAGAGCAGCGCACCCGAACCGATGATCACGAGCAGCGCGACGGCGCTGAGCACGCGGTGGGAGCGCAGCGTCCACAGCTTCACGGCTTCGGCCGCGACCGCGCCGATGAACAGGGGTCGGGCCGGGGTCAGGGTGCTTCGGCGGGTCATCGGACTACCTCCATGTTGCTCGTACCGGTCAGACATCTCGGGCCCGCAGCGTGATGACGGCACCGGCGAGCGCGGCGGCCGTCCAGGTGAGCAGGACGGCGAAGCCGCCCCAGGGCGTGAGCTCAGTGAAGGCGCCGTCGGGCGCGAGCAGGAGCACGCCCGCCGACGTCGGCAGGTAGACCGCGAGCTCCTGGACCTCCGGCACCGGGATCATGGTGGCGACGAACGGCATGCCCCACAGGAACCCGACCACCGCGAGGATCGAGCCCGTGAGGTCGCGCACGATAGCCCCGATCCCGAGCGCGAGCACCGCGATGGTGCCCAGGTACAGCCCGGCGCCGGCGACCAGCCGGACAGTGAGGGCGGGTTCCGCGCCCAGGTCGGTTCCCGTGGCGGAGGCCAGGGCGAAGGTCGTCGCGCCTCCGGCGGTACCGGCGGCCAGTCCGACCACGCCGACGACCGCGACCTTCCCGGCCAGTACCGGCCACCGGGTCGGCACGGCCAGGAACGTGACCCTGCTCGTGCCCGATGCCCACTCGGAGCAGATCATCACGACGGCGAGCACTGCCAGCACGATCTGCGCCCACGTCACCCCGGCCAGCAGCTCGGTCGGAGTCGGCGCCGGAACGGGACCGCTGCCGTCCTTGGCCGACAGCAGCATCGCGGCGAGCCCGATGATCACGGCGAACGCGGCGAGCACGGTGACCGGGTTCGACGGGAGCGAGCAGAACTTGACCCACTCGGCCTGTACCGCGCGTGCCACGGTCATGACCCGCCGCCGCTCGCGCCGCCGGCCTGAGCCCCGCCCACGTCACCGCCGCGGTACTCGACGGCGTCCCGGGTCAGGTGGACGTACGCCTCCTCGAGCGTCCGGCCGGCAGCGGAGGTCAGCTCCGCGACCGGGGCATCCGCGATGAGCTCGCCCCGCCCGATCACCACCACGTGGTCCGCGACCAGCGCCAGCTCGCTCAGCAGGTGGGAGGACAGGAACACCGTGCGCCCTTCGGCGGCGAGCGCCCCCAGCAGCCCCCGGATCCACGCCACGCCGTCCGGGTCCAGTCCGTTGACCGGCTCGTCCAGGATCAGTGTGTGCGGGTCACCCAGCAGTGCGACGGCGATCCCCAGTCGCTGACCCATGCCGAGCGAGAACTTCCCCGCCCTGACGCGTGCCGCGCTCTCCAGGCCGGTCAGCCCGATCACCTCGTCGATCCGAGCCGCGCGGAATCCGTGCGTGGCTGCGACCGTGCGCAGATGATCGACGGCACGGCGGGACCGGTGCGCGGATCCCGCGTCCAGCACCGTCCCCACCTCCCGCAGCGGCGCGCGCAGCCGGGCGTACCGCACGCCGTCGATCAGCGCCTCGCCCGTGGTGGGACGGTCGAGGCCGACGATCGACCGCATCGTCGTGGACTTGCCCGCCCCGTTCGGCCCCAGGAACCCGGTCACCTTCCCCGGCTGCACCTCGAACGACAGGTCGCGCACCGCCCATGTGCTCCCGTACTGCTTGCCCAGCGACTGCACCTGAATACCCATCAACGCCTCCGGTCTGCGAACGACTTGCGCCGACGCTACGGACCCTCCGGTGCCCGGCGATGCCACCCCAGGGTTGAAGCTCGGCTTCCAGCCGTGCAGGCGAGTGCGCGCGATAGCGTGTGCACGGTTCCATCGGCAGGGGAGAGGGAAGGCGACTCGTGAGACGACCTGGGGCACGGCTCATCCCGACCATGGTGAGCGCGTGCTTGCTCGCTGCCACGGTCCAACCGGCCGCATTCGCGGATGACGGAGCGGGGAGCTGGGGCCGGTTCGTCTCGAACCGCACGGCGATGCTCGAAGAGCTCATCGCTCCGGTCGAGCACTGCTTCGCCCAGAACGACGCCCTCGATGGCGGCAGTGCGATGTTCGACGGTTGTTACGACTGGCACTCCGCCGTCCACGCCGCGTACTCGCTGCACGCCCTGTACCGGGAGACCGGTGACACCCGGTACCTGGAGATCTTCGAGTCCAAGAACTCCCCGGAGCGAGTCGCGGCGGAGCTCCAGCACATGCGCACCACCATTCGCCAACGGGAGAGCCCGTACGGGTTCTCCTGGATGCTCGCCCTGGTCAAGGAGCGCGAGCAGGTGACCGGCCGCCACGACCTACGCCCTCTGGCGGACGAGGCGGTCGCACGGATCCGCGAGACCATCGATTCGGTGTCGCCGGAGACAGCGCGTCAGCTGGTTCTCATCCCGAGCTACCCGAACGTGTCGTGGGCACTCATCCACCTGCAGCTGTGGGGCGAGCACACCCGTGACGCGGAACTGCTCGGCTTCGTTCAGGAGCAAGCACGCGAGATCCTTCTCGATCCGGAGCTCGACGCGTTGTGCCCGGTCGAGGCGGACACCGCACAGGACTATCCCGAGTTCCTGCCGCCTTGCCTGATGCGGCTCGCGGCCGTCGCCCAGATCTGGGACGTCGACCGCAGGACCCTGGCCGGCTGGCTCGAGCAGCGGGTCCCCGCCGACCTGTGGATCGAGCCAGTGGTCGAACCGGTCAGCATCCATGCGCACGGCTTGAACTTCAGCCGCCCCTACGCGCTGTGGCACCTGTGGGAGGCCACCCGGAACACGCGGTACCGGGACAACTACACCGCGCTCGTGACATATCAGGTCGAGCACCCGGAGTTCTGGTCGTTGGAGGACTCGGACCACGGTTACGACGTATCGCACTGGGTGGCCCAGTTCGGGATCCGGGCGATCTCCCAGAGCTATCGCCGTCGAACCCACAACGAAATCGTCCCGCCGGGCTCAAGATCTTGAGCCCGGCGGGACGATGAGAGTGTCCGGAGGGGGACTTGAACCCCCACGCCCGATAAAGGGCACTAGCACCTCAAGCTAGCGCGTCTGCCATTCCGCCACCCGGACAGGTGGACCGATCCCGGCGTTCCCGCCGTTCCGGTGCGGGGAAAAACATAACACGCACGACGGGCCGATTCCGAATCGAAAACCGTGTGACCTGGGTCGCGGGTCGGCGGGCCGCACGGCGCACCGCCCGGACGCCGCACGTGCCCTCGTCCGCGGGCGGCTGGCACACTCACGAAGTGTGACGACCTCGCACTGGCCCCTGCTCACCGAACGGCTCGAGCTGCGTCCGGTCACCCCGGGTGACGCGGCCGCGTTCCTCGCCTGGCGCTCAAGACCGGAGGTGGCCCGCTACATGTTCCAGCCCCCGTGGACGCGCGAACTGGCCGAGCGCAAGCTGGTCGACTGGTCGGGCGCGCCGTTCAGCATGCCGGGCGACGTGCTCGTCCTCGCGGTGGTCGACCGCGCCGGCGGTCGGGTGATCGGCGAGGTGCTCCTGAAGTGGGCGCCCGGCACGGGGCAGGCGGAGGTGGGCTACGGGTTCCGCCCGGACGTGGCGGGCGCCGGGTACGCCACCGAGGCGGTCCGTGCCGCGCTCGGGCTCGCCTTCGGCACCTACGGCTTCCACCGGGTGTTCGCGCGCCTCGACGAGGAGAACACGCCGTCGGCCAGGGTGTGCGAGCGCCTCGGCATGCGGCTGGAGGCACGTCTGGTCGAGAGCGACATCCGGCCCGACGACGGCGCGTGGGCCACCGAGCTGAACTACGCGATCCTGGCGGGCGAGCTCGACCAGTTGTCGTAGGTCGCGACCTGCCGCTAACGTCCGCTTGGACAATTCGCCCAAAACAATAGTGGGAGCATGGCGATGACTGCTGACGCGCCGACGATAGCGCCGACGACAACGGCGGAGTCGCCGACCACCCCCCAGCCGGCGGCCCCGGACCCGGTGGCTCCCGACCCGGGAGCCGCGCAGCCCTCCCAGGGGACCACCTTCGGCGCACCGTGGATCCGGGCCACCGGTGACCTGGCGTGGCGCCTGGTCGGCATCGTGGCCGCCGTGGCCGTGGTGTTCTACGTGGTGGGCCTGGTCCAGCTCGTGTTCGTCGCCCTGTTCCTCGCCCTGGTCTTCACGACCGTGCTGCTGCCGCTCGGCGACCTGTACGACCGCGTGATGCCCCGCGGGCTCGCCATGGCCGCCTCCCTGCTGACCGCTGTGCTCGCCGTCGGCGGGCTCGTGACCTATGTGGTCTCGTCAGTGGTCAGCCGCTGGGACGAGCTCGCCACCCAGTTCGGCACCGGTCTCACCGACCTGGCCGTGCTCCTCACCGACATCCCGCTCCTGGCGGGCCTGGGCGGTCCCGACGAGTGGCTCGCCGACGGCGGCGCCTGGCTCCAGGAGAACGGCGGCGCCTACGCGGGCACCGCCGCCGAGAGCGCCGGAACCATCGCCGAGGGCGCCACCGCCGTCGTGCTCGCGATCTTCTGCACCGTGTTCTTCCTGACCCAGGGCAGCCGGATGTGGCAGTGGGTGCTCTCCCTGGTCCCCGCGGACCGGCACGACCGCTGGCAGACCGCGGCGTCCGCCGGCTGGACGGCGTTCTCCGGGTTCACGCGCGGCATGTTCTTCGTCGCACTGGCCGACGGCGCCATGGCCGGGATCTTCCTGAGCGTCGTGGGCGTGCCGCTCGCGCTGCCGCTGTCCGTGGTCGTGTTCCTCGGGGCGTTCGTCCCCATGATCGGCCCCGTCGCCGCGATAGTGATCAGCGTGCTCGTCGCGCTGGCCGCCAAGGGCCCGGTGCTGGCGCTGGTGGTGCTGATCGGCATGGTCGTGGTGGCACAGATCGACGCGAACGTGCTCCAGCCGCTGATCACCGGCAAGCAGGTCTCGCTGCACCCCGTGGTGATGGCACTCGTCGTCGCGGGCGGCTCGGTGCTGGGCGGGCTGCTCGGCGCCGTCGTCGCCGTGCCGCTCACCGCGGTCACCTGGGCCGTGTTCAGCACGCTCCGCAGGACGACACCGGCCCCAGCACAGGGCACAGCGGCCACCCATGGGGCAGACTGACTCGGTGCCTGACCCCGCACCGCCCGACCCAGCACCACGCGCAGCCGCACGCAGCGACCTGCTGCGCGGCGATCCTGTCCCGCCGGCCTGGCTGCGCACCTCCGCGGGCTGGTCGTGGCGCCTGATCGTGCTCGTCGCCGGGGTCGCCCTGGTGTTCTGGGCCGTCACCCAGGTCCTGATCGTCTTCGTGGCGGTGTTCCTGGCGCTGGTCTTCACCGCCGTGCTCAACCCGCTCACCGATCTGTACAACCGGGTCATGCCCCGCGCCCTGGCCACGGCCGCCGCCATCCTGTCCGGCGTGCTCGTGGTCGGCGGCCTGCTCACCTACGTCGTCGTCTCGGTCGCCGGCCAGTGGGAACGGCTGGCCGGACAGTTCAACACCGGCATCGACCAGATCGTCGACCTCATCGAGAACAACCCGCTGCGGGTCGACGTCGACGTCGACACGCGCGACCAGTGGATCGACGACGCCGCCGACTGGCTCCAGCAGAACGCCGAGACCCTGGTGGGCCGCGCCGCCGAGAGCGCCGGCTCGATCGTCGAGGGCGTCGCCGTGCTGGTGCTCGCGATCTTCTGCACCGTCTTCTTCGTCGCGTCGGGCACCTCGATGTGGCGCTGGTTCATGACCCAGGTGCCCGTCCGCACGCGGGACCGGTGGCACGCCGTCGCCGGCGCCGGCTGGTACACCTTCTCCGGCTACACCCGCGGCATCGTCCTGGTCGCGATCAGCAACGGCATCCTGGCCGGCATCTTCCTCACCATCATCGGCGTGCCGCTGGCGGCGCCGCTCGCGGTGCTCGTCTTCATCGGCACCTTCATCCCGCTCATCGGCGCGCCACTGGCCATGATCATCGCCGCCGTGGTGGCGCTCGCGGCCGACGGGCTGCTGGCGGCGCTGCTCGTCACGCTCGGCATCGCGGGCATCGGCCAGCTCGAGGGCCACGTGCTGCAGCCGCTCATCATGGGCAAGCAGGTCTCCCTGCATCCCGTGGTCGTCGCCCTCGGCGTGACCTGCGGGACCGTGGTGGGCGGCATCCTCGGCGCGATCGTCGCCGTCCCCCTGATCGCGGTCGCGTGGTCCGTGTTCAGCACGCTGCGCACGGAGCCCGACAAGGGCCTGCCCGACGAGGGTCCGCCCGACGCGGGCCCACCCGACGAAGAAGCGGTTTCGAAACAGTAAACCTGCAGGTCGGAAGCCATTTCTGTGACACCATCGAGCCATGGAACCGTTCGTCCTGGCCACTGAGCACGTCCGCCTGTCCGTCCCCACGTACGCGGACGTCGACGTGATCACAGCGGCCTGTCAGGACCCCGCTGTCGCCGAGTGGACGGTCGTGCCGGTGCCGTACGAGCGCAGGCACGCCGAGGGGTTCGTGCGCTACCACGTCGCCGACGGCTGGGCGAAGGGTTCCGTGTACACGTGGGCGGTACGCGCGCCCGGCGACGTCGACGGGCCGCTGATCGGCATGGTCGGTCTCACGTGCGAGGGTGGCCAGGGGGAGGAGCGCGCGGGTGAGCTCGGCTACTGGATGGCGGCAGACGTCCGGGGCGGCGGGCTGTGCACCGAGGCGTCCCGGCTGGTCGTGGACTGGGCCCTCGACCCGGCAGGGCTCGGGCTGTCGGTGGTGAGCTGGGTGGCGTACGTCGGCAACTGGGCGTCCCGCCGGGTGGCCTGGCGCCTCGGGTTCCGTGTCGAGGCCACCCTGCGCAAGCACGCTGTGCAGCGCGGCGTGCGGCGTGACGCCTGGGTGGGGACCGTCCTGCCGGACGACCCGCGCGAGCCCAACGAGCCGTGGCCCACCGACGCCCCGGCGGCGCAGGTCCGGTACGGCGTCAGCTGAGGCGGGCGTAGGTCCTGCGCACGGCTCGTGGGGCCCACCAGGCACGGCGGCCCAGCACGGCCAGGGCGGCGGGCCAGAGCAGAGCGAGGACCAGCAGGTCGACCAGCGCGGCCACCATGACGGCGAACCCGGTCTCGTTGATGACCAGGCCGCCACCCGCCATGAACGCGGCGCACACCACCACGACCACCAGGACGGCCGCGAGCACCGACCGTCCCGACCGGTGCAGGCCACGGCGTACCGCGTCCGTGTCGGGTGTGCCGCCGGCGCGCAGCTCGGCCACGCGCGACGTCGCCAGCAGCGTGTGCGCACAACCCAGCCCGAACGCCAGGGCCGCGACGGTGGCGAGGACGTTCGCCTCGATGCCACCGACCGAGGCCACGCCCAGCGGGAGCGTCAGCGCGCCCCACTGGAACGCGAGGACCAGCACACCGAGGGAGACTCCGAGCGTCAGGCACCCCGAGGCGACGGCGGCGGCCGCCACGGTCGCCGAGCCCGTCGCGAGCAGCACGAGCAACGCCGTCGCGACGGCGACGGCCGCGGCGGCGGGCCACCCGCGCTGGGCGAGCGACCCGGCGAGGTCCACCTGCGTGGCGGCCGGGCCCGTGACCAGCACCTCGTAGGGCGCCTCCAGCCCACGCACCGCACGCACCACGTCCTGGACCTCCCGGCTCGTGGCGCCCGCCGCGCCGGTGTGCACGCCCACCACGGCGTGCACGGACTGCGTGGCCGCCCGCGCGGTCCCCGACCCGGCCGGGTCGAGGGTACTCGGCCCGTCGACCCGGGTGACGCCGTCCAGCCCGCCGATCTCGGCAGCCAGCGGCCCGACGTCGCCGGGGGCCGCCCGGGCGAGGACCGTCACCTCCGCGCCCTCGCTGGCCGGGTAGGAGGCGGCGAGGGTCTCGACGAAGCGGCGCTGCTCGGCGTCGTCGGGCAGCAGCTCGATGGCGCTCGTCGAACGCACCTGCAGCGCGACGGCGGGGGCCGCCAGCCCGAGCAGCACGACCAGGCAGCCGACGGCGACCGCCCACCGGCGTCGGCGCACGAGACGGACGGCCACGCGCCGCGGGTGCGCCGCCCTCTCCCGCACCACCCGGTACCGCTGCCCCAGCGGCCCGGCCGCCGCCCGGTGGCCCGCACCCGGACGCGCGAGCCGGCGCCCGGTGAGGGTCAGCAGGGCGGGCACGAGCGTGACCGCCGCGAGCAGCGCGAGCACCGCCGCGGCCAGGGCGCCCGCCCCGGCCCCGAGCACGACGGCGGGGGAGAGCACGAGCAGGCCGGCCGTGGCAGCCGCCAGCGCGAGACCCGCGAGCGCGACCGCCCGGCCCGCCGTCGCGGTGGTCCGGGCGACCGCCTCGACCACCACCCCGTCACGCCGCCGCCGACGCAGCAGACGCGCCTCGCCAGCCAGGCCCGACAGGGCGTGCAGCTCCTCGCGGAACCGCACCGTCACGAACAGCCCGTTGCCCAGCGTGACCCCCGTCGCGAGCATGGCCACGACCGCGGGCAGCGAGGCATCGACGACGACGGCCCGGGTCGGCAGGTACGTCAGCGCGTACAGGACGCCGAGCCCCGTGCCCAGCGCCGCCACCGCCGCCGCGAGCGGGACGGCCGCCGCCAGCAGGCCGCCCAGCGCGAGCGCCGCCACGACCAGCGCGACCGGCAGCGCGACGAGCAGGCCCGTCCGCAGGTCGTCCCTCGCCTGGTCGCGCACCGCGTCGTCCACCAGGGCCGTGCTGGTCACCAGGCCGGACGCCGTCGCCGCGCCGGCACCGGCCTCCCGGCGCAGCGCGGCGGGCACGGCCTCCAGCCGGTCCACCACGGCATCGTGGACGACGGCACGCTCCGCCTCCGCGTCCCGTGCGGCGGCAGCACCCGAACGACGCGCGCCCACGTCGCTCCCCGTGGCGTCCTCCAGCAGGACGTAGGTGACGAACCCGTCGCCCCCCTCCGCCACGAGGTCGCGCGCCGCGGGGTTGGCCGGACCGCCGTCGAGCACGTACGGGTTGACGACCGTGGCCACACCGTCGAGCTCGGCGAGCCGGCCGCTCAGCGACCCCATCGTCGACGCCACCGCGGGGTCGGCCGGCTCGACACCCCGCACCACGAGGGACACGGCGCCGCCGCCCGGCGCCACCTCGCCGAGGACGGCGTCCGCCACCGCGCTGTCCGAGCCAGGAGCGGACGGCGCGGAGACCTCGACCCGGTCCAGGAGGCTCGACCCGCCGAGCCCGGTGGCGGCCGCGAGGAACCCGGTGGCGGCGAGGACGAACCAGACGGCGACCGTCGTCAGCGGACGGCGAGCGACGGTGCGGCCCAGCGCGTCGAACAGCGAAGTGAGCACCGAGCGACCATCTCACCGTGCTCGTCCTCCCGCGCGCCGAGCGAGCGGACCCCACCAGAGGAGTGGCCCTGACCAGCAGCAGCGCCCCACGTGGCCGGGCATGTCAGTGACCGTCCGTAGGCTGGGGGCATGGTTGACCTCTTCGACGCCGCGACGACCGACACGGCTGGTACCCCGGCCGCGCGGGCGTCGTCCCCTCTCGCCGTGCGCATGCGCCCGGCGTCGATCGACGAGATCGCCGGACAGAAGCACCTGCTCGTCCCCGGGTCGCCGCTGCGCCGGCTCATCGAGCCCGGCGGGGGCGGCCGTGCGGCGCCGTCGTCGGTCATCCTGTGGGGACCGCCGGGCACCGGCAAGACCACGCTCGCCTATCTCGTCGCCACCGTGTCCGGGCGCCGCTTCGTGGAGCTGAGCGCCGTCACCGCCGGCGTCAAGGACGTGCGCCAGGTCGTCGAGGACGCCCGGCGCAGGCTCGCCACCGGCGGCGACGAGACGGTCCTGTTCGTGGACGAGGTCCACCGCTTCTCCAAGTCCCAGCAGGACGCCCTGCTGCCCAGCGTCGAGAACCGCTGGGTCACCCTCGTCGCCGCCACCACCGAGAACCCCAGCTTCTCCGTGAACTCCCCGCTCCTGTCCCGCTCGCTGCTCCTCACGCTCCGGCCGCTCGAGACCGAGCACGTCCGCGAGCTCATCCTGCGCGCGGTCACCGACGACCGCGGCCTCGGCGGAGCGGTCGAGCTCGCCGACGACGCGACCGAGCACCTCCTGCGGCTGGCCGGCGGCGACGCCCGCAAGGCCCTCACCATCCTGGAGGCGGCGGCCGGCGCGGTGCTCTCGGACGAGGTCTCGACGAGCTCGACCAGCGAGGGCGGCGACGCCGTGCCACGCATCGGCCTGGCCGACGTCGAGCGCGCCGTCGACGTCGCCGCCGTCCGCTACGACCGCGACGGCGACCAGCACTACGACGTCATCTCCGCGTTCATCAAGTCCATCCGCGGCTCCGACGTCGACGCCGCGCTGCACTACCTCGCCCGCATGGTGGCCGCGGGCGAGGACCCACGGTTCATCGCCCGGCGCCTCGTCATCTCGGCGGCCGAGGACGTCGGCATGGCTGACCCCTCAGCGCTGCAGACCGCCGTCGCCGCCGCCCAGGCGGTACAGCTCATCGGCATGCCCGAGGGGCGCATCATCCTGGCGGAGGCCGTCGTACACCTGGCCACGGCACCCAAGTCGAACGCCGCCTACCTCGGCGTGGACGCGGCGCTCGCGGACGTGCGTGCCGGCAAGGTCGGCACGGTGCCGCCGCACCTGCGCGACGGGCACTACGCGGGCGCGAAGGACATGGGCCACGGCGACGGCTACCGCTACGCGCACGACTGGCCGAACGGCGTCGCTCCGCAGCAGTACCTGCCGGACGTGCTGGCGGGCTCGCGCTACTACGACCCGAGCGACCGCGGCTACGAGCGGCAGGTCTCGGAGCGGCTCGAGCGCATCCGGGGCATCCTCGGCAGCGAGGACGACCGACGGTGACGAGCCCCACGGCGGGCCGGAGCGCTGACGTGCGCTAAGATGTTCAGGTTGCCCATGGCAGCCCCTGGGACCTCGGCCCCGCGAACGTGGTGGTCCGATCACTGATCTGATCGCCGCGCTCCATCGGCTGGTCCCGCACCCGGTGTGGTCTCCCTCTACGGGAGAGCCGTGTCCGGGTGTGACCTTCACTCACTACAGGACAGGACATCACAGTGACTTCTGTGACCCGTGCGCGCCGTCAGGTGCGCCTGAGCCGCAAGCTGGGCCTCGCGCTCACGCCCAAGGCCGTCAAGCACTTCGAGAAGCGCCCCTACCCGCCCGGTGAGCACGGCCGTGCCCGCCGTCGCACCGAGTCGGACTACGCGGTGCGTCTGCGCGAGAAGCAGCGTCTGCGCGCGCAGTACATGCTCCGCGAGAAGCAGCTGCTCAAGGTGTACGAGAACGCCCGCAAGCAGGCCGGCCTGACCGGTGAGGTCATGGTCGAGGACCTCGAGACGCGTCTCGACTCCGTCGTGCTGCGCGCCGGTTTCGGCCGCACCATCCTGCAGGCGCGTCAGCACGTGACGCACCGCCACATCCTCGTGGACGGCAAGATCGTGGACCGCCCGTCGTTCCGCGTGAAGCCGGGCCAGACCATCCAGGTCAAGGCGAAGAGCCAGGCCACCGTGCCGTTCCAGGTCGCGGCCGCCGGCGCGCACCGCGACGTGCTGCCGGCCGTCCCGGGCTACCTGGAGGTCCAGATCGAGAAGCTGTCGGCCACGCTGACCCGTGCGCCCAAGCGCGCCGAGGTCCCCGTGACCTGCGACGTGCAGATGGTCGTCGAGTTCTACGCTCGCTGATCCGCATCGCTGAGCAGTACAGGACGCCCCGTCCGCGCTTCGGCGCAGGCGGGGCGTCCTGCGTCGGGCGGCGCCGGTGGCGGCGTCCGGGATAGGGTGACGAACGGTTCCGTGCCGACGGGTCGCAGTCCGACCAGGCCGGACATCAGCTGACCACCAGCGGACCTTCAGGTAGGAGCTTGCGCATGACCCTCGGCGACCTCGGAGACGTGGCGGGACTGATCGCGGCGATCGCGTTCGTGCTCCTGGTGGGATTCCTCGCCGTTCCCCTGTGGAAGCTGGGCAAGCTCCTCGACGAGGCACGAACGAGCGTCCGTGACGTCACCGAGCACTCGGTGCCGATCCTGGACGAGGCCGCGAGCACCGTCGCGTCCGCGAACACGCAGCTCGTCAAGGTCGACACGATCACCACGTCGGCGGCGTCGGTCAGCGAGAACGTGTCCGCGCTGACGGGCCTGTACGCCGCGACGCTCGGCAAGCCCCTCGTCAAGGTCGCCGCCTTCTCCTACGGCGTGCGCCAGGCGTTCGGCCAGGCCAAGGGCCGGGCCGGCAAGCACACCGACCCGAACGCGGGCGCCACCGGGACCGGCGCATGATCCGCCGGCTGTTCTGGGTGGGCGTCGGCGTGGCCGCAACGGTCGTCGTCATCCGCAAGGGCCGGCAGGTCGTCGCGCGCTACACGCCGGAAGCGGTGAGCGAGCGGGCCGCGGCCGCCGTGGACGACGCAGGGGCCCGGCTGAACCGGATGGCGCACTCGTTCCGGTCGGACTTCACCACGGCCCGCGCCGAGCGCGAGGCCCAGCTCCTGGCGTCCCTCCGCGGTGAGCTCCCGCGCCGCGAGCTGTAGCGCCTGCCCAGAGCGTTCAGCTGCACCTTTCAGTTTCCGTCTGCCCCTCCTGGAGCGGCAGAATAGGACCTGCGCCACGTAAGGAGCCTTACGTGTCTCGCGCCCCGTTCCCGTACGACCGAGAAGAAGGATCACTGACCTCATGCGCACCGCCGAGATCCGCAAGCGTTGGCTCGACTACTTCGAAGCTCAGGGTCACGCGGTGGTGCCGTCTGCGTCGCTGATCTCCCCTGACCCGTCGACGCTGTTCACCATCGCGGGCATGGTGCCGTTCATCCCGTACATGACGGCGCAGCAGACGCCGCCGTGGAAGCGCGCCACGAGCGTGCAGAAGTGCGTGCGCACGCTCGACATCGAGGACGTGGGCAAGACGACGCGCCACGGCACGTTCTTCCAGATGAACGGCAACTTCTCGTTCGGCGACTACTTCAAGGCCGACGCCATCCGCATGGCCTGGGACTTCCTGACCGGCTCGCTCGACGACGGCAGGCTGGGCATCGACCCGGACCGGCTGTGGGTCACCGTCTACCACGAGGACGACGAGGCCCGGCAGCTCTGGAAGGACATCGTCGGCCTGCCCGACGAGCGCATCCAGGGGCTCGGCAAGAAGGACAACTACTGGTCCACCGGCCAGCCCGGCCCGGCCGGCCCGTGCTCGGAGATCTTCTACGACCGGGGCGCCGCCTACGGCCCGGACGGCGGCCCGCTGATCGACGAGGGCGGTGACCGCTTCGTCGAGATCTGGAACCTCGTGTTCATGCAGTACGAGATCGACGAGGTGAAGTCCAAGGAGGAGTTCCGGATCCTCGGGGAGCTCGAGAACAAGAACATCGACACCGGCATGGGTCTCGAGCGTGTTGCCTTCCTGCTGCAGGGCAAGGACAACATGTACGAGATCGACGAGGTCTTCCCCGTCATCGAGGCCGCCGAGCGGCTCAGCGGGAAGAAGTACGGCGAGAACCGCGAGGACGACGTGCGCATGCGCGTCGTCGCCGACCACGTCCGCTCCTCGCTGATGATCATCGGCGACGGCGTGCGCCCCTCCAACGAGGGCCGCGGCTACGTGCTGCGCCGGCTGCTGCGCCGCTCCGTGCGCGCGATGCGCCTGCTCGGCGTGGACGGGCTCGCCCTGCCGTCGCTCCTGCCGGTCTCGAAGGACGCCATGGCGCCGTCCTACCCCGAGCTCGCCGCGCACTTCGACCAGATCTCCGCCGTGGCCTACGCCGAGGAGGAGGCCTTCCGGCGCACGCTGGTCTCCGGCACCACGATCCTGGACAACGCGGTGACGAACCTGAAGCGGCGCGCCGCCGACCAGGGCGGCACGGGTGACCGGGGCCTGGTGCTGCCGGGCGAGGCCGCCTTCCAGCTCCACGACACCTACGGCTTCCCGATCGACCTCACCCTCGAGATGGCCGCCGAGCAGGGCGTGCAGGTCGACGAGCACGCCTTCCGCGCGCTCATGCAGGAGCAGCGTTCCCGCGCCCGTGCCGATGCCCTCGCCAAGCGCACCGGCGGGGCCGACGTCGCCGCCTACGAGGCCCTGCAGAAGGAGCTGACGGCCCCGGTCGAGTTCCTCGGCTACACCCGGACCGACGCCTCCGTGCGCGTGACCGGCCTGCTCAGCGGAGGCGTGCCCGCCCCGGCGGTCACGGCCCCGGCCGAGATCGAGGTCATCCTTGACCGCACCCCGTTCTACGCGGAGGCCGGTGGTCAGCTCGCCGACCACGGCACCATCGTGCTCGACGCCGGCGCGACCATCGAGGTCGACGACGTGCAGCGCCCGGTCAAGGGGCTGAGCGTGCATCGCGGCCGGCTGATCGAGGGGACCGTGGCACTGGGCGACCCGGGTACCGCGCAGATCGACACCGCGCGGCGCAAGGCCATCAGCCGTGCCCACTCGGCCACGCACATGATCCACAAGGCGCTGCACGAGCTGGTGGGCCCTGACCGTACGCAGGCCGGCTCCGAGAACGCCCCGAGCCGCATCCGGTTCGACTTCCGCTCGCCGTCGGCCGTGCCGGCGTCGGCCCTGTCGGAGATCGAGGAGCGTGTGAACGTGCGCCTCGCCGACAACCTCGAGGTGACCGACCAGCTCATGCCCATCGCCGAGGCCCGCGAGGCCGGCGCCATGGCGCTGTTCGGCGAGAAGTACGGCGACGTCGTGCGCGTGGTCTCGATCGGTGACGACTGGTCGCGCGAGCTGTGCGCGGGCACGCACGTCCAACAGACCGGTCAGCTCGGCCGCGTGACGCTGCTCGGCGAGGCGTCGATCGGCTCCGGCGTGCGTCGGGTCGACGCCCTCGTCGGCGACGGCGCCTACGGCTTCCAGGCCAAGGAGCACGCGCTGGTGGGCCAGCTCACCGGGCTGCTCAACACGCGCGCCGAGGAGCTTCCCGACCGCGTGGGCTCGCTCGTCTCCCGGCTCAAGGAGGCCGAGAAGGAGCTCGCCGGGCTGCGGCAGGGTCAGCTGCTGGCCGCAGCGGGCAGGCTCGCCGCCGAGGCACCCAGGGTCGGTGACGTCCGCGTCGTGGCGCACGACGCCGGGGAGGCCCAGGCCGACGACCTCCGCGCCCTCGTGCTCGACGTCCGCGGCCGCCTCGGCGAGGCCGAGCCCGTCGTGGCCGCCGCCGGCGGCGTGTCGGGCGGCCGGCCGGTCGTGGTGGTCGTGACCAACGCCGCCGCGCGTGACGCCGGCTACAAGGCCGGCGACCTGGTCCGCGCCGCGGCCCAGACGCTCGGTGGCGGTGGCGGCGGCAAGCCGGACCTGGCGCAGGGCGGCGGCACCGACCCGGCCAAGCTGGGCGAGGCGCTGGCGGGCATCGCCGAGAGCGTGCGCCTGGCCGCCGTCGGCGCCTGACGCCGGTGGCACCGGTCGAGCCCGTGCCCCCGGTGGTCGAGCCCGTCGAGACCCAGCCCGGCCTCCCTCGCGGGGCCCGGCTCGGGGTCGATGTCGGCATGGCCCGGATCGGGCTGGCCGCCAGCGACCCCGACGGCCTGGTCGCGACACCCGTGGAGACGGTCCCGCGCGTGCGTGACGGCCGGGGGGCCACCGCGGACGTGGCCCGGATCGTCGCCGAGACGCAGGAGCGCTTCGCCGCCGTCGTCTACGTGGGCCTGCCCCGGCACCTGTCGGGCAAGGAGGGCGCCGCGACGGCGGACGCACGGGCCTTCGCGGCCCGCCTGGTCGCCGCTCTGGCGGCGGCGGGCGAGGTCGCGGAGGTTCGTCTCGTGGACGAGCGGATGACCACCGTCTCGGCCCATCAGGCCCTCCACGCGGCGGGCCGGAAAAGTAAGCGGCACAGGTCCGTGATTGATCAGGCCGCAGCCGTTATCATTCTGCAATCTGCACTCGACGCGGAGCGGGCGAAGGGGGAGCGCGCCGGCGAGCTCGTCGAGGCGCGGACCGTGCGCGACACGCACGACCGACCCAGCGGCCCCCCCAACGAAGGACAGTGAGTCTCCGGTGACGGACCTCTTCACGGCGCCCCCGCGTAGCCAGGCAGATCCCCCTTTCCCTGAACCGAGATCCAGCAGGCGAGCCCAGCGCCGACGCCGGCGCAGCCGGAACGGGCGCTCCGTCGTCGTGCTGCTGGTGGCCCTCGTCCTGGTCGGCGGTTCGGGCTACGCGGTGTGGACGAACCTCGAATCCCTCACCGGACTGACGAACCCGCTCGAGTCCAAGGACTTCGCGGGCCCCGGCGGCGACCCGGTCGACGTCGAGATCCCCGAGGGTGCCACGGGCACCGCCATGGGCGAGTCGCTCTACGAGGCCGGGGTCGTCGCGAGCGTGTCCGCGTTCACGAAGGCGTTCGAGGCCAACTCCGACTCGGTGCTGATCCGGCCGGGCACCCACACCATGCTCGAGGAGATGCCGGCGCAGGACGCCGTGGCCCTCCTCGTGAAGAACGACACCGTGGACCTCCGGCTCACGCTCCCCGAGGGCTACACAGCCGACCAGATCGTGGAGCGGGCCGTCCAGGTCACGGGCCTGCCTGCGGAGGACTTCGAGGCCGCGCTGAAGGATCCTGCCGAGATCGGGCTGCCGAAGGAGGCCGACGGTGAGGTCGAGGGCTGGCTGTACCCCGACACCTACATGCTGAAGCCGGACGAAACCGCCGTGACCCTGCTGTCGCGGATGGTCGACCGGACCACCGACATGCTCGGGAAGAAGGACGTCCCCGCCTCTGACTGGCAGGCGGTGCTGACCAAGGCGTCGCTCGTGGAGCGCGAGGGCCTGCACGCCGAGGACAAGCCCAAGATCGCGCGCGCGATCGAGAACCGGCTCGAGGACGACACGTTCCTCGAGATCGACGCGTCGGTCGCGTACGGAGCCGACAAGCCCGGTACCGAGCTGACGCGGGACGACCTCAACGACGCGAAGAACCGGTACAACACCTACGAGCACACGGGCCTGCCGCCGGGCCCCATCGCGAACCCTGGTGAGGTGTCGATCGACGCGGTCCTGAACCCGGCGCCGGGCGCCTGGAAGTTCTGGGTCACGGTCAACCTCGACACCGGCGAGACGAAGTTCGCCGAGGACTTCGAGGAGCACCAGCGGAACGTCCAGGAGCTGCGCGCGTGGCAGGACGAGAACGGGTGAATTCGCAGGTCGGACGGGTTCCCGACGGTTCAGGACGGTGAATCCCGGGAGTTGGCCGGGAATGCTCCGATCGGGGTAGCGTTCGCGGCACCCGGGCTGTGATGCGATCGTGACATGCGATCGCGGTGTCGCGCGCCCGGTCGGTGACCAGGCGTGGATCGACCAGAGATCCAGGCAGTGCAGAGGATGGAGCGAGCGTGACCGAGGCGCTGCCCGGAGTGAATTATCAGGGGCCACCGCGGCACGCCAGCGGTTCTCGCGGCGGACGAGGGGATCATCGGGACGTGCACACCAGCCGGCGCGACAGGCGGTCGAACAGGCGGTCGAAGCGGTCACGTCGCCCGCTGATCATCGCGGCGGTGGTCGTCCTGGTGCTTCTCGGCGCGCTCGGCGCGTGGACCGTGAAGAACGACGGCTACCTCTTCGGCCTCCGCACGCCGCTGGCCCCTGCCGACTACGAGGGCACGGGCGGCGAGCCGGTCACGGTCGAGGTTCCCTCGGGCAACGGCTACACGATCGGCGTGGAGCTCGCCGAGCAGGACGTGGTCGCCAGCGCCGAGGCTTTCGCGCACGCCTTCGGCTCCAACCCGGACGCCGCGGCGATCCAGCCGGGCACCCGCGAGATGCGGCTCCGGATGAGCGCGGCGTCCGCCGTCGAGCTCCTGGCGCAGAACGAGGTGGACCGGAGCGGCCTGACGATCGTCGAGGGCCACACGGTCGAGCAGATCCAGCAGACGATGGTCGAGGCGGGCTGGGCCGAGGAGGAGGTCAAGGCAGCCATCGCCGACCCCGAGGCCCTCGGCCTGCCGAAGGAGGCCGGGGGAGAGCTCGAGGGGTGGCTGGCCGCCAGCACCTATGACGCCACGCCCGACACGATGAGCGCGGTCGACGTGCTGCGGCAGGCGGTCGCGGAGACCGTCGCGGAGCTGGACCAGCTGAAGGTGCCTGCTGACGAGCGCAACGAGGTCATCATCAAGGCGTCGCTGGTCGAGCGTGAGGCACCGGACGAGTACCGGGGCGAGGTCGCCCGGGTGATCGAGAACCGCCTCGCGGCCGACGAGCCGCTGGGTCTGGACGCCATCGACTCCTACGGGCGCAAGAAGCCCTCGCACGAGATCACGACGGAGGAGTTCCAGGACGAGTCGTTCCCCTATGCCTCGCGCGTGGTCGCCGGCCTTCCGCCGACCGCCATCGGGGCGCCGGGCAGGGAGTCGGTCGAGGCCGTCCTGAACCCGCCGGAAGGGCCATGGGTGTGGTACGTGACGGTCAACCTGGACTCCCAGGAGACGAAGTTCACGGACAGCTACGACGAGTTCCTGGCCTTCAAGGACGAGTACCAGACCTGGGCAGCGGAGAACGGCTACTGATCATGCGCACCACGACAATCCGCCGGGCCGCCGTGCTCGGCCACCCCGTCGCCCACTCCCTGTCCCCGGTGCTGCACACGGCGGCCTACCGGGCGCTGGGGCTGGACGGCTGGGAGTACGGCGTCCACGACGTCACGGAGGACACCCTGCCCGGGTTCCTGCGGGGCCTGGACGAGCACTGGGCGGGCCTGAGCCTGACCATGCCCCTCAAGCACGCGATCATCGGGCTGCTGGACCACGTGGAGCCCCTCGCCGAGGCGGTGGGCGCCGTGAACACCGTGCTGTTCTCCGTGGCGGGCGGCGCGGGCCGTGGCGGGGTGACCACGATGGGCACCAACACCGACGTGCACGGCATCGTCGCGGCGCTGCGTGAGGGCCTCGGCACCCGCCGGGTGACGGACGCCGTGATCCTGGGCGGGGGAGCCACCGCGGCGTCGGCCCTCGCGGCGGTCGCTGAGCTCGGCTGTGCCTCGCCGCGGGTCTTCGTCCGGTCCCTGGACCGGATCGGGCCGCTGCGCGAGGCCGTGGCGAGGATGGGCGTGAGCCCGTCGTTCGAGGTGTTCGACGAGCGCGCGACGACGTCGGCCCTGGCTACCGCGGACGCCGTCGTCTCCACGACGCCGAAGTACGCGGCCGACGTGTGGGCGCCCTTGCTGACCGGCCTGTCGACAGGCTCGGGGGAGAAGCCCCGCGGCGTGCTGCTCGACGTCGTCTACGACCCGAGGCCCACCGTGCTGCAGTCCGCGTGGGCGGCCCTGGGGGCCGACGCAGTGGGCGGGGAACGCATGCTGCTGCACCAGGCCGCCGAGCAGGTGCGGCTGATGACGGGACGCCCGGCGCCGCTGGGTGCGATGGACGAGGCGCTGCGAGCGGCGCTCGGCTGAGCCGATACCCGCGGGGTCTGACGGCATGGGTCCGACGGTCTGTGGACAGCGGGCGCCGGGTGGGTCACCCGCGTGAAACAATCGCGGCATGCTGCGTTGGTTGACATCGGGTGAGTCGCACGGTCCTGCCCTGGTAGGGGTGATGGAAGGTCTGCCCGCTGGGGTGGAGCTGACGACGGAGGACATACAGGGTGCGCTCGCCCGCCGCCGCCTCGGTTACGGCCGGGGTGCGCGCATGAAGTTCGAGCAGGACCAGGTGCGGGTCCTCGGCGGTCTGCGCCACGGGATCACGCAGGGCGGTCCGCTCGCGATCGAGATCGCCAACACGGAGTGGCCCAAGTGGACCGACGTGATGTCGGCCGACCCGGTGCCGCCCGAGGCGCTCCTGGTCGACGCGGGGACCGGTGACGAGCGCGAGGTGGCCCGCAACCGGCCGCTGACGCGCCCCCGCCCCGGGCACGCCGACCTGGTGGGCATGCGCAAGTACGGCTTCGCGGACGCCCGGCCCGTGCTGGAGCGGGCCTCGGCACGTGAGACGGCGGCCCGTGTGGCCCTCGGCGTCGCAGCCGCGAAGTTCCTGGAGCAGGCCCTCGGCATCCGCCTGGTGTCGCACGTGGTCGCCATCGGCGAGGCCGAGGCGCCCGACGACGCCGCGCTGCCGACCCCCGACGACGTCGCCGCGCTCGACGCCGATCCGGTGCGCTGCTTCGACGCCGCGTCCTCGAAGCTCATGGTCGAGGAGATCGACCTGGCCAAGAAGGACGGCGACACCCTCGGTGGGGTCGTCGAGGTCCTCGCCTACGGCGTGCCGTCCGGCCTGGGTACCTACGTGCAGGGTGATCGCAGGCTCGACGCGCGCCTCGCCGCCGCTCTGATGGGCATCCAGGCGATCAAGGGCGTCGAGGTCGGCGACGGCTTCCGCACCGCGCGTCGGCGCGGCACGGCCGCGCACGACGAGATCGTGCGCGACGGCGGCGGGGAGGGCACCGTGGTCGGCCCGGGCAGGATCCGCCGCACGACCAACCGCGCCGGTGGCATCGAGGGCGGCATGTCGAACGGTGAGATCGTGCGCGTGCGCGCCGCGATGAAGCCGATCTCGACGGTGCCGCGCGCCCTGCCGACCGTGGACGTCGCCACGGGTGAGCCCGTCGTGGCGCACCATCAGCGGTCCGACGTGTGCGCGGTGCCGCCGGCCGCCGTCGTCGCCGAGGCGATGGTCGCGCTCACGCTGGCCGAGGCCGCGGTCGAGAAGTTCGGCGGTGACTCGGTCGCCGAGGTCCGCCGCAACCTTGACGCGTACGTCGCCGCGATCCCGGAGCTGCTGCAGTGAGCGGGCCCGTCGCGGTGATGATCGGACCGCCCGGGTCCGGCAAGTCGAAGGTGGGTCGCATCCTCGCGGCAGGCCTCGGCGTCACCGTCCGGGACACCGACGCGGACATCGAGGCGGCCGCGGGCAAGCCCGTCAGCGAGATCTTCGTGGACGACGGCGAGCCCCGGTTCCGCGAGCTCGAACGCGACGCGGTGCTGGCGGCACTCGCCGAGCACGACGGCGTGCTGTCCCTCGGTGGCGGCGCGATCATGAACCCGGTGACGCAGGACGCGCTCGAGAGGTACGCGGCTGACGGTGGCCACGTCGTCTTCCTGGACGTGCCGCTCGCGATCGCCGCTCAGCGCGTCGGCATGAACCAGGCGCGGCCGCTGCTGCTGGGCAACCCGCGCGCGCAGTGGCAGAAGCTGATGACGCAGCGGCGGCCCACCTATGAGCGGCTCGCGACCCTGACCATCGTGTCGAGCGAGCGGCCCGGCGAGCGGGTGGCGGCCGAGATCATCGAGGCCCTGGGCCTCGCTGCGCCGGCCGGCGAGCTGGTGGACCCCAAGATCAAGGAGAGCACCACGTGAGCACCGACAGCGCCCCCACACGGATCACCGTGCGCGGAGACGCCCCCTACGACGTCGTCATCGGCCGGCACCTGCTGGGTGAGCTGCCGTCGCTGGTGGGCGCGGCCCGCAAGGTCATGGTGATCCACCCGGCCGCGCTGTCCGCGACCGCCGACACGATCGCCGAGGACCTGAAGGCCGGCGGCTACGAGGCGTTCGTGGCCGAGGTCCCCGACGCCGAGGAGGCCAAGACGCCCCAGGTCGCGGCCTTCCTGTGGGGTCTGCTGGGTCAGCTCGACTTCACGCGCTCGGACGCGGTCGTCGGCGTCGGCGGAGGAGCGACCACCGACCTGGCGGGATTCGTGGCCGCCACCTGGCTGCGCGGGATCCGCGTGGTGCACGTGCCGACCACGCTGCTCGCGATGGTCGACGCCGCGGTCGGCGGCAAGACGGGCATCAACACGTCCGAGGGCAAGAACCTCGTGGGCGCGTTCCACCCGCCGGCCGGGGTGCTGTGCGACCTGGCGGCGCTCGGCTCACTCGACAAGTGGGACCTCGTGGCGGGCCTCGCGGAGGTCGTCAAGACCGGCTTCATCGCAGACCCGGTCATCCTGGACCTGGTCGAGGCGCACGTCGACGACCTGCGGGGCTGGGCGGGCGCTGACGCGTCCGACGAGACCTGGGCCGTCGTGGCCGAGCTCGTCGAGCGTTCCGTCCGGGTCAAGGCCCAGGTGGTCGGCGAGGACCTCAAGGAGGCCGGCCTGCGCGAGATCCTCAACTACGGGCACACGCTGGGTCACGCGATCGAGCTGGCCGAGCGCTACCAGTGGCGCCACGGCGCCGCGGTGAGCGTCGGCATGGTCTTCGCGGCGGAGCTCGCCCGGATGGCCGGCAAGCTGTCCGACGACGTCGCCGACCGGCACCGGGCACTGCTGTCCTCGCTCGGGCTACCGGTGCACTACCGGGGCGACCGCTGGGACCAGCTGCTCGCGGCCATGCGCCGCGACAAGAAGACGCGCGGCGACCTGCTGCGGTTCGTGGTGCTGGACGACGTGGCCAAGCCGGTCCGCCTGGAGGGCCCCGACCCGACGCTCCTGGCCGCCGCCTACGCGGAGGTCTCCAAGGAGCCCCCGGCCAAGGGCCCGGGCACGCCGGTCACGCTCACGCTGGGCTGAGGGGCGCGGGCTCGTCAGCCGACGCCGGAGATGGGCATGACCGGCCCGCTGACCTCGACGGAGATCGGTACGTCGGTGCGGCCGAGTGCGGTGGCGATGTCGTGGCCGACGTCGTCGAGGGACTGCCCGGCGGGCAGCTCCTCGATGGTGAGCCGGAGACCTGAACCGTCGTTCTCGGCGCCGCCGGTCGTGACCCGGATGTCGGGTACCAGCCCGGGCCGCATCGCCTCCCGCACGAGCTCCTGCAGCACCGCGGGGCGGAACGCCGCAGCCTGGACGACGACGCGCAGCTTCGCGGGGGCGGCGTCGATCTGGTCCTGAAGGATGGCGCTCGGGTCGCCGAACCACGTGATCGTGACGGTGGCGCGGTCCTCGGAGATCGCGACGGTGCCGAAGTCCGGGTCGTCCCGCACCGCGGTCTGGAGGTTGGCGATCCAGTCGGACGTCGCGGCATCGACCGGGGCGTACTGAAGCTCTTCCGGGCCCAGGCGTTCTTCGATGTCCGGGACCAGGATGCGTTCGGTCGGGACGGTGCCGTCCGGGACCAGCGGCGGTGCCAACGACAGCGAGGGCGTCGCGAACGGCAGCAGGGGCGCGGAGTCGTGCGCCGTGGCGGCGAACACGACGCCCGCCGAGGCGACACCGACAGCGACCGTCACGGCGGCGAGCAGCACGGTGCGCCGGCCGCGTCGCGACGTGCGCTGTCCAGGGTCGTCGGTGTTGCCGTCTGGACTGCTCACCACCTCATTCTCGACGGGCCCTCCACCCGTGCGCAACCACCTGAACGCGGCACGTCGAGGGTGATCTTGTCCCCTTTTGAGCGCTGTAGCGGCGGATGAGGCTTACGGTCCGTGGACAGGGGGAACCAGCGCACGGCCCGTTCGTGCGCCGACCGAGAGGTAGCCCACGTGCGCAAGGTCTACAACCTCCCACCCGGTTGGCCCGCTCCGCCCATCGACTGGAACCCCGACGCGTCGTGGAAGCCGGACCCGGGAAGGATGCCCCCGGGATGGCAGCTCTGGGTCGACGTACCGGACACGGCGATGATCGGCAGTGACGCCGTCGTCGTCGACGTCCCTGACGAGGCGGCGGGGAGACCGGACCGCCGCAAGCCGCTGCGGGTCCTCGGCACGGTCGTGACGGGCGTGGTCGCCCTCCTCGTCGTCCTCCTCGTCGGTGTCGGCATCGGTGTCGGGGGCGGGGACCAGGGCGGTGCGGAGATCGAGGCGGCCGAGGCGTCGGCGTCCGCTGCCGTGACCGACGCCGAGTCCGCGGCTGCGGCGGCCCGGTCCGAGATCAAGACGCTCACTGGTGCTCAGAAGACGCTCGAGACCGACCAGGCCGAGCTCGCGGAGGACGCGAAGGACCTCAAGGCCAGGGAGTCCGCCGTCGCCCAGAAGGAGGACAAGGTGACGGGCCGTGAGGAGGCGGTCAAGACCGCCGAGAACGAGGTCGGGACGAGGGAGTCGGAGGTCGATGAACGCGAGGCGGCGGTGGAGGCGGCCGAGGCCGCAGCCCTCGCCGGAGCCGGGGGCGGGGGATCCTCGGACGACGGCGCCGCGGACACGGGCGGCACGGAGTACTACGACAACTGTGACGCGGCGCGGGCTGCCGGCGCCGCGCCCGTGTATAGCGGGGACCCTGGTTACGGCTCGCACCTGGACCGGGACGGTGACGGCGTGGGCTGTGAGTGACGGCCGGCACTGCAGCGCGGTCACCCCCGAGCGCGCAGCTACTCCCAGAGGCCCCGCTCGACCAGGAGGTCCTTGAGCAGGTCGGCACGGTCGGTGACCAGGCCGTCGACGCCCTGGTCGATGAGCACGTCCATCTCGTCCGGGTCGTTGATGGTCCAGACGTGCATCTTCTTGCCGAGCGCGTGCGCGGCCTCGATCGACGCGGCGTCGACCACCGTGACGGACTTCTCGCGCACCGGGACCTGCAGCGCGTCGACGTCGTGCAGGGCGCGGCGGGCCAAGGGCCGTGCGTGGAGCCGTACCCCGGCGAGGAACGTCCTGACCGCGGCGCGCCCGGCCGACGTCGCGACGGGTCGGGACAGCCGGTCGACCGTCCCGCGGCGCAGGACGGCTTCGAAGGAGGTGACGCACACGCGGTCCCAGGACGCCGTCCGCTCGATCGCCCTGGCCACGGCCCCAACACCGGAGACGTGCTTGACGTCGATGTTGACCCGCAGCCCTGGCCAGCCGGCCAGCAGGTCCTCGAGGAGCGGGACGGGCTCCCGGCCGGCGATGCGGGCCTCGCGGACCTCGGACCAGGGCAGCTCGGCGACGAGGCCCGTGCCGTCGGTGGTGCGGTCGAGCGACTCGTCGTGCAGGGCGACGGCCACGCCGTCGGACGTGCCGTGCGCGTCCGTCTCGACGTACCGGTAGCCGAGGTCGACGGCGGCGCCGAACGCCGCCAACGAGTTCTCCAGCCCCTCGGTGCCGGCCGAAGCGTGTGCGAACCCGCGATGGGCGAGGGCTTGGAACGGCCCCTCGAAATAGGTCACTGGCTGTCCCTCATGTCTCGGTGCTGCGTCCTGGTCTGCTCATCGGTACTACGTCGCGTCGCGGGCACCGACGGCGGCGCCCACCCGGGTGCTCGTCCATTCCAACATGCCGTCGAGATAGGCCTCGCGCGGTCCGTCGGCCGACAGCGTCAGGTCGTGGACGCCGCCCGGGACGACGAGCTCGGTGACGTCGTGGCCGAGGCACGGCACGAGCGCGGCCATCTGCCGCACGTCGAGCACGGTGTCCTGCGCGTCGAGCAGCGGGTTGTCGAGCGTGTCGGGACCGGACGAGCCGGACCGGGCGAGCAGCACGGGACACGCGATGTCCAGCCCCGCGGCGACCCGCGCCTGCCCGCGCCGCACGGCGACGAACCAGCCGACACGGCTCGGCACGCCCTCGGGCCGCTTGAGCGTGGTGTCGAACGTCCAGCGCCCGCCGTTCGCGGCGAGCAGGTGCTCCGCGTACCGGGACGGGCCGTCGCTGACGACGGCGGTCGCCGCGAGATGACCGACGGTGTCCAGCACCCGCGTCCCGAAGGTGCGTTTCCAGTGCGGTGCCTGCAGGTCCAGGAACGGCGAGTCGAGCACCAGCACGTCAGGCCCGGCGTCGGCCCCCGCGGCGTTGCGGTGGGCGTGCGCCCACAGCGCTCCGGTGAGCCCGCCCGTGGAGTGCGCGTGCACGACGAGCGGCAGCCCCGGCTCCAGGACGCGCACCGTCCGGGCGGCGGCCGCGATGTCGGTGGCCTGCTCGCGTAGGTCCATCACGAAGTGCGGGATCTGGTCGGGCTGCAGCGACCGTCCTGCCGCCCGCAGGTCGACGGCGTAGAACGCGTAGCCGGCCGCCGCGAACGCGCGGGCCAGGTGCGCCTGGAAGAAGTAGTCGTTGTAGCCGTGCACATGGACGACGGCGGCGTGCGGCTCGGGAGCGTCGGCCGGCCGCGGGTAGCGCACCAGCGTCGCGGGTCCCAGCGGGGTCTCCTCGAACGGTTCACCGAGCAGGCGGTCGGTGCGCCAGCCGTGCGTGACCTGCTGCGACTCGGGCAGGGGCGGTACGGGCACGAGTGGATCGTAGCCCGGTCCGGTGCTGTCGTGCGGCACGACGAGCCGGTCCCGGGGACCTCCGGAGCCGGACGACGCGCGCGTGACAAGATGTCCGGCATGCGAAATATCGGCCGAACGGTGCAGTCGTCGATCTACCGCAACGGGGTCTACGGCCACCGGCCGGTCGTCCCCACCAGCCCCGACGCGCTCGCCGACGCCGCCAGACGGCGGATGACCCGCGCCGCCTGGTCCTACGTCGCCGGGGGCGCCGGGGCGCAGCGCACCGTCACGGCCAACCGGGAGGCGTTCGGCCGCTACCCGATCGTGCCGCGGCAGATGGTCGACGTGGGGGAGCGGTCGCTGGCCACCACCCTGCTCGGACGCGACCTCCCGGCACCCCTGCTGTTCGCGCCCGTCGGCGCGCTGGAGCTCGCCGTACAGCACCAGCTCGCCCGCGGAGGCCGAGGTGCCGCACCACGCAACGCCGAGCCCGTGCTCGCCCGCGCCGCCCGCGACCTGGGCCTGCCTGTCGTCATCTCCTCCCAGGCATCCACGCCCATGGAGGACACCGCCGCGACGCTCGGCGGCAGCCCGCGCTGGTTCCAGCTCTACTGGTCGTCCGACGACGCCCTGGTCGAGTCGTTCATCACCCGCGCGGAGACCAGCGGCTGCGAAGCGCTGGTCGTCACCCTCGACACCCACGTGCTCGGCTGGCGCACCATGGACCTCGACCTCGGCTACCTGCCCTTCGCCCGCGCCGAGGGCATCGCCCAGTACCTGAGCGACCCAGCGTTCCAGCAGCTCGTCGAGGCACGCGCCCGCGGGGCGGCGCCGTCGGCCCCTGGAACGTCCGCCCGGCCCACCGTCGCCGCCGTCCACTCCCTGCTGTCCATGGCCGCCCACCACCCCGGCCCCACGCTGCGCAACCTCACCCAGCCTTACGCCCGCGCCGCCGTCGAGACCTTCCTCGACGTCTTCTCCCGCTCCACCCTCACCTGGGCCGACCTCGCCTGGCTGCGCGAACGCACCACCCTGCCCATCCTCGTCAAGGGCATCCAGCACCCCGACGACGCCCGCGCCGCCCTCGACCACGGGGCCGACGGCATCATCGTCTCCAACCACGGCGGACGGCAGGTCGACAACGCCGTCGCGTCCCTCGACACCCTGGGCCCCGTCGTCGACGCCGTCCGCGCGCACCCGGGCGCCGGGCCACGCACCGGGGCGACCGTCCCCGTCCTGTTCGACTCCGGCATCCGCACCGGCGCCGACGTCTTCACCGCGCTCGCCCTCGGCGCCGACGCCGTCCTCCTGGGCCGCCCCTGGGTCTACGGCCTCGCCCTCGCGGGAGCCGACGGCGTCCGCGCCGTCACCGAGCACGTCCTGGCCGAGCTCGACCTCACGATGGCGCTCGCGGGTGTCGCGGAGACCGGGCAGATCGGGCGGCACAACCTCGCCGTCGGCGGGTGGTCGGTATGGGATCGTGACCGGCCCAGCACCCATGATTCACGCGACGCGGGCAGACTGCGGCCATGACCGACGCCCCCCACCGACCTGACACACCGGACTCCGGCTCGACGAGCGCTCCGCCGCCGCCGACGACAGGCCTGGAGCTGCGGGACGGCGTGCGGATCCCACGCCGCCAGATCTTCTCGTGGGCGCTGTGGGACTGGGGGACGCAGCCGTTCAACACGGTGATCCTCACGTTCGTGTTCACCGTGGGGTACCTGCTCACGGAGTCGTTCCTGGATCCCGAGCTGGCGGCGCTCGGCGAGGGCGACCCGGCCCGAGATCGCGGCCTCGCCGAGCTGGCCAGTGGTCTCGGTCTGTGGACCACCCTCGCCGGAGTGCTCGTCGCGCTGCTCGCCCCCGTGCTGGGCCAGCGGGCCGACGCCTCCGGCCGGCGCAAGGCGTGGCTCGGCGGCGCCACCGGCGGCATGGTGCTGTGCATGCTCGCGCTGTGGTTCGTCGAGGCGGACCCCGCTTACTTCGTGTTCGGTGCGATAGTGATCGGCCTGGGCAGCGTGCTCAGCGAGATCGCGGGCGTCAACTACAACGCCATGATGGTCTCGGTCGCCACGCCGAAGACCGTAGGCAAGGTCTCCGGTCTCGGCTGGGGCCTCGGTTATGTCGGCGGCATCCTCGTGCTGGTGCTCGTGGTGATCGCTACGGGCGCGGACTGGTGGGGTATGCCCACCGACAACGGTCTCAGCTTCCGCGTCATCGCGGTGGGCTGTGCGCTCTGGGCGCTGGTGTTCGTCTGGCCGATCTTCGCGTTCGTGCCCGAGCTGCCGCCCACCAAGGGCCGGCCCAAGGTCGGGTTCTTCGCCAGCTACGGGGTTCTCTACCGGGACATCAAAGGGCTGTGGCGCAACGCCCGGCGCACGTTCTGGTTCCTGCTGGCCAGCGCAGTGTTCCGCGACGGGCTCAGCGGCGTCTTCGCGTTCGGTGCGGCCATCGGCACGCTGAGCTTCGGGTTCAGCTTCGATCAGGTGGTGATCTTCGGCATCGCCGCCAACCTCGTGGCCGGCATCAGTACCATCCTCGTCGGACGCGCCGACGACCGCTTCGGGCCGCGGTCGGTCATCCTCACCACGCTCAGCGTGATCGTGGTCGCCGGCCTCGCGGTCGTTTTCCTGCGCGACCTCGGCCCCGTCGTCTACTGGGTGGGCGGACTGATCCTGTCGGCGTGCGTCGGCCCGGCACAGGCCGCGTCCCGGTCCTACCTCGCCCGCGTGACGCCGGCGGGCAGGGAGTCCGAGATCTTCGGGCTCTACGCGACCACGGGCCGTGCGACGTCCTGGATGTCCCACGGACTGTGGACCATCCTCATCGCCGTGACGGGAGCGACCATCTGGGGCACCCTCGGCATCGTCGCAGTGGTCCTCCTCGGTCTCGTCCTGATGTGGTTCGTCCAGGAGGCCCCCGTAGCCGACGGGTGAGCGCCGCCGGGGGCAGTCCGGGCGGCGCCGCCCTAGCGCGCCGGCCGGCGCCGCCCGGGGCCCCGCAACCACGCCTGGATCCGGTCCAGGTCGGCCAACGGCCCCAGGTGCCCTAGCTTCTCCGGGTTGACCACACCCCGGATCGCCGCGAGCCTCCCGTCGGACACCTCGAACGCCCAGGTGCCGATCAGGCCACCACCCATGGTCTCGTCCGCCATGATGAGCAGACCCGGCTCACCACCGACCAGGGCCCGCTCGAAGCGCACCGGGCCCCCGCGGCGCACGAAGCCAGCGAGCAGCCGGGCCACCGGCACCCGTCCAGAGACCGGGCGAGCGATCGACATCCCCTGCGGCACGTTCCCGCCGCTGTCACCGGTGAGCACGACATCCTCGGCCAGCACCGCCAGGAACGAGTCCACCGCACCGTCCTCGCACGCCGCCAGGAACCTGGTCACGAGCTCGTCGGCCCGCACCCGCCTGGACCGCCCGGACGCGGACGGCCCGCTCCCGACAGCACCGCGCCGGCGCGCGATCCGCCGCCGGGCCCGCGACGCCAGCTGCCGCGCCGCCACCTCGCTCGTACCGATCACCTCGGCCGCCTCACCGTGCGGAAAACCCAGCACATCGTGCAGCAAGAACGCCGCACGCTCCGCCGGGGTCAGCGTCTCCAGCAGCACGAGGAACGCCGTCGACAGATCATCGGCCAGCTCCGCGTGCGCCGCGGCGTCCGCCAGCGGGGCCGCCATCGCGACCGGCACGTTCGACTGCACCGGACCGACCAACGGCTCCGGCAGCCACTCACCCACGTACGACTCCCGCCGCACCCGCGCCGAACGCAGCACATCGATGGCGATCCGCGTCGTCACAGTGGTCACGAACGCGTCCGGGTTGCGCACACCCTCCGCCTGCGAGAGCCGCGTCAGCGCCTCCTGCACCACGTCCTCCGCCTCGGCCACGCTGCCGAGCATCCGATAGGCCACCGTGAACGCCAGAGGACGCAACCGCTCCAGCGCAGGGCCATCGAGCAGGGACCGGCCGTCCCCTGCGCTGCTCCCCGGTGAGCCCTCGGTCTCCGCCACATGGACATGCTCTCGCGTCATACACCTCTGACGAACCCCGAGCCCCAGACGTGACACCAGCAGCCGTCCCGGCAGAACCATCCCGACAAACCGCTGTACGCTCCCCGCCGGCCTCCGTACCCTGCGCTCGTGAGAACAACCGCGCTCCTGCTGCGCTTCCTCCTCGAGCTCGCCCTCATCGCGACCGCCGCCTACCTCGGCTGGACCCTGGCCGACGGCGGCTGGCCGGGCACCCTGCTCGCCCTCCTCGCCCCAGCCGCGGTCATCACCCTCTGGGCCACCTACCTCTCACCCAAGGCCCACATCACGATCTCGCCCCCCGCCCGCGTCGCGCTCGAGACCCTGCTCTTCGGCGGTGCCGGCTACCTGCTCTGGCAGGCCGGCGCCCCGACGACGGGGACGGCGCTCGCGGCGGTGTGGGTGCTCGACCGGGTGGTGCTCGCGCTGACGGCCGGCGCGCCGAGCGCCCTGGAGCCGGGCCGACCGGCCGGCCCGTAGCGACCCCAACCCACGGCACGCCATCGACGGCGTGTCGCGTGCCGTGCGTAGGGGTCGGCCGTCAGCCCGGTCACACCAGCACCACCTTGCCGGTGGTCCGGCGCTCCTCGAGCTCGCGGTGGGCCCGGGCGGCGTCGGCGAACGGTACGCGGTGCGTCACCACCCGCCACCGGCCCGACGCCGCCCGGGCCAGCGCGCGCTCCTGGTACGGGCGCTGGTCGGGCATCGGGGGAGCGTCGGGCCCGACGGCGTAGCGCACCTCGACGGTCGACCCGATCCGGTCGGCGCCCGCCCAGGACGTGTAGCGGTTGGGTGCTCCGGAGGCCCAGCCGTACGTGACGAGCCGCGGTGTCGCCGGCGCGGTGCCGTCGCCGCTGCCGAGGTCACGGTCGCTGACGTTGCCGGAGCTGCTGAGCGGGGTGTCGCCGGGTGCCGTGTCGCCCTGCGCCGTGCCGCCGGCAGGCTCGCCGGTCGTGCCGCTCCGCCGGTCCAGCAGCGCGGTGGCGGCCGTGCCGAGGTCTCCGCCCACGCCGTCGAGCACCAGCGTCGCGGGGGATCCCGCGAGGGCCGCGCGTGCGGAGCCGACCCACTCGGGGTCGGTGTAGTCGACGAGCGTGAGATGGCTGGGGCCGGCGTCCGACCGGGTGCCAGCCGCGCCGTCCGTCCGGGTATCACGCAGAGCGTCGGGCAGCAGCTCCCGGAGGAGCTCCAGCTTGGCCTCACCGCCCGCGAGCGCGACGACGCGCGCGCCGGCGCTCAGCGCCTCCTGAACAAAAAGTGTGCCAAGCCCGCCGGCAGCGGCCGTCACCACGACGACGTCGGCGGCGGTCACCGCCGCGATGTCGAGCGTGTAGACCGCCATCCGGCCCGTGCCGATCATGGCTATCGCGTCGGCCGGGTCGAGGGGAGCACCGGTGGCGCGGTCGGGGATTGCGTGCAGCTTGTCGGCGCCGACGACGACGCGTCGGGCGTACCCGCCGCCGTCGGGCACGGCGCCGAGGTGGGCGGCCACCGACCGCCCGATCCACGAGGCGTCCACCCCGGCGCCGACGACGGCGACCGTGCCCGCGATCTCGCGGCCGGGCACGGTCGGGAGGCTCGGCAGGGGGAGCGGGGGGCCGCTCTCGCCGCGGCGGACGGTCGTGTCGACGAGGTGCACGCCGTGCGCGACCGCGTCGACGAGCACGTGGCCCGGGCCGGGGACGGGGTCCGGGACCTGCTCGAGGGTGAGTACCTCTGGTGGGCCGAAGGAGTGGTGTCTGATGGCGTCCATGCCGTCATCCTTTAACCTGAACCAAAGTTGAGGTCAACCATGACCTGCTCCGGCCGGTCGTCCCGAGTGGCGACGGCCGTCGGGAGCGCTCGAGAGCCGCAGGAGGCAGCACGTGGAAGCAGTCAGCCCCAACGTCCCGTGGGACCGCGGCGAGCTCACCGTAGGCGATCTCGCCGCCCGGAGCGGAGTGTCCGTGTCCGCGTTGCACTTCTACGAGCGCAAAGGGCTGATAGCGAGCCGGCGCACGTCGGGCAACCAGCGGCGGTATCGGCGCGAGACGCTGCGCCGCGTGGCGTTCATCCGGGTGTCGCAGCGCGTCGGGATCCCGCTCGCGGACATCGGTGCGGCGCTCGACACCCTCCCCGGCGACCGCACGCCCACCGCGAAGGACTGGCGACGCATCTCGCAGGCGTGGCACGACGACCTCGACGCGCGGATCGAGCAGCTGTCGCGGCTGCGCGACCATCTGACCGACTGCATCGGTTGCGGGTGCCTCTCGCTGCGCCGGTGTGCGCTGACCAACCCGCACGACGAGCTCGCCGAGGCCGGCCCGGGCCCACGGACGCTGCTGGTCGAAGGGCTGGGCCCGGACCTGGCGTGAGTGTCGGTGGACGCGACCGAGGCCGACACGACAGGCTCTGACGGGTGCACGGCGGCAGGGGTCCGGGCCCAGTAGGCTCGCGGCCATGGCTTCTGCACTGCCCCGTGTCCTGGTGCTCAACGGACCCAACCTCGGCCGGCTCGGCGTCCGCGAGCCCGAGATCTACGGTCACGCCTCCATGGCAGACCTGGAGGTCGCCGCCGCGAAGTGGGGTGCGGAGCTCGGCCTGGAGGTCGAGGTGCGGCAGACGGACGGCGAGGCCGAGATTGTCGGCTGGCTCCACGAGGCCGTCGACGCCGGTGCCCACGTCGTGCTCAACCCGGCGGCGTTCACCCACTACTCCTACGCCCTGCGTGACGCCGCCGCCCAGGTCGCCACGGCGCACCTCCAGCTCGTCGAGGTGCACCTCTCCAACCCGGCGACCAGGGAGTCGTTCCGGCACTACTCCGTGGTGGCAGGAGTCGCGACGGGCACCGTGGCCGGGTTCGGGTTCGACTCGTACCGGCTGGCGCTGTCGGCGATCGCGCTTCAGCTGACTCAAGAGAAGCCACGGTCTTAAGCCCTAAGCAGTTCAGCTCCTGACTTAACTCACTCCCAGACGAGCATCGCCAGGCCGAGCCCACCGAGGGCGAGGAGCCAGCTTGCGAAACTACCGATGAGAAAATACTCGGTGACGGGATTGGGCCCGTGGTCGACCGGTGCGGTGGGGAGCTCCGTGTCGGCGCCCTTCTCGGAGGCCTCGGCGCCTGCGGCCTGGATGATGATCGGCGGGGGCCCGCTGGAGCCCCGGGACTCGCTCGCGGCCAGCTCGGGGAAGCGGAGCAAGCCCTTTGCGCCCACGACGACCGCTGCGGCCGTCAGGTTGCCCGCGAGCCCGAGCCCGACGATGAAGAGTCGCTCCATCGGCCCGAGCACACGCCCGCTTCGCAGGCGGGCCGAACCTTCCTTGCTGGGAACATTGACGGCCTCCAGGATGAGTCGCACGAGCAGGTTTGCAGTGGCGACCTGGAAGAGCGCGATACCACCCACGAGGATCACGCGCGAGACAGGAATCTCCGACAGAGGGCCGGGAACCCAGCTCGGCCAGGCGGTGTGCACGGGATCCCCGAAGAGGAGTGCGACGACGATGCCCAGGCTGACGGCTGAGAAGGCGATCGCCAAGCCCGGTGTCTCCCCGATCGCACGTGCGATCGCGCCGTCGTGGGCCCAGATGGCGAGCAGTACGGCGAGCGGTACGCCAACGCTCAGCCCGGTGGCCACCGGGACGCCGCCGGCGGCCAGCAAGGCGCCCAGGGTGACAAGACCGGCGGCCAGCGCGGTGTAACGGCGGGCTGGGGAGACACGCCCTTGGCTGGTGTCGCGGATCGCATCCGTCACGCCCAGCGCTGCGAGGAATGCTCCGAGGACTGCCATCCGTGCATCACGCCTTTCCGAACAGGATCTGCGCGTCGCGAATGGCGCTCACGCCCTTCGCGAACGCCTGGCTCACGGCCGATGGGGAGATGCCCTCCCGCTCCGCGATGACCTTCTGGGGCTCGCCGTGGAGTGTGCAGAGAAGCATCCGCCGTTGGCGGTGGTTGAGTGTATCGACGAGGCCGTCCCGTGCAACGAGGAAGGCATTGACGGCCGGCGGCCGGGGCCACTCGACGTCCGGGGGGCCGACATACCTCGTGCCAGACTTCTTACCGAGCGAATCGATCGCATCGCGGGCCGCGTGCCAACCGGGTCCGTCCTGGCGAATCGGCTGCGTCTCGAGCTCGAACACCCTGACGTCGCCCTTGCCGATCCCGAAACGCATGGTGACCAGCTCGGGTGCCGGCTCGTCGGAGGGATCGGGTGGGGCTGACGGGTGAGCTAGCCGATCGAGCTCGAGCCGGATCAACAAGGTCGCGAGTGCCGCGTCGGCGACAGTCTCGAACCCTCCTTGGATCTCGTCGCCGAAGGTCGGCTCGAGCCGCTGTGCGAGATGCATGGCGCTGCTGACCCGAAGGAGCGTGGTGACGACCGCCTGCTGCGCCCGCGCCCGGTCCTCCAGGGAGCGGGAGCCGACGATATCGCCGATGACGGTAAACACCAGTCAAGGATATACCTTAACTGTTATCCACATAAGGCCTACGCTTAATGTGGCTGACATCTCGGTGCAGAAGCACGCCCACATTCGGCGAGCGCTGACGTTCTACCCGGTGTCCGTGATCCTGATGGTCGTCGCCGCGGCGATCGGCGTCGTCGTCCGTACCGGCGCGGGGTAGGCAGGCGTGCCTGTCGTCGTCCGTTAGACTTGACCGCTGCTGCTTGACACCTTCGCATGATCACCCCAGCCGCCGGCTCCCCGTCGGCGTGCCCTGGGTACACCTTCACCGACACAGGAAGACGAACGTGGCTACCTCCAACGACATCAAGAACGGCACCGTGCTCCGGATCGACGGCAACCTCTGGTCGGTCATCGAATTCCAGCATGTCAAGCCGGGCAAGGGTGGCGCGTTCGTCCGAACGAAGATGAAGAACGTGCTGTCCGGCAAGGTCGTCGACAAGACGTTCAACGCCGGCATCAAGGTCGAGACGGCCAACGTCGACCGCCGCGACTTCCAGTACCTGTACATGGACGGCGAGGACTTCGTCTTCATGGACACCGACACGTACGACCAGATCAACGTGCCCGCCGCGACCGTCGGCGAGGCGAAGGACTACATGCTTGAGGGCATGAACGTCATGCTCGCCTCGAACGACGGCACGCCGCTCTACATCGAGCTCCCGACGTCCGTGGTCCTCGAGATCACGTACACGGAGCCGGGCCTCCAGGGCGACCGCTCTACCGGTGGCACGAAGCCGGCGACCCTCGAGACGGGCGCGGAGATCCAGGTCCCGCTGTTCCTCGAGCAGGGCGTCCGGGTCAAGGTGGACACCCGTACGGGTGACTACCTCGGCCGCGTCACGGACTGACGCACAGCAGCCCCAGCAGGTTTCGTAGCAGACATTTCGGAGCAGAGAGAGACCATGGGCGCACGCACCAAGGCGCGCAAGCGCGCCGCCGACATCCTCTTCGAGGCGGAGCAGCGGGGCATCGACCCGTTGAAGCTCCTCGCCGACCGCGTGGCCCGTCCGCACACCGAGGCGGCCGTGCCGCAGTACACGGTCGACATCGTCGAGGGTGTGGTCGCCAACCGCGACCGCATCGACGAGGTGCTGGAGACCTACTCGCAGGGCTGGACCCTCCAGCGCATGCCCGCGGTCGACCGCGCGCTGCTGCGGATCGGCTCCTGGGAGGTTCTCTTCAACGACGAGGTGCCCGACGCCGTCGCGCTGGACGAGGCGGTCGACCTCGCCGGCGACCTCTCGACGGACGACTCGCCGGCTTTCGTGAACGGCCTGCTCGGCCGGGTCAAGGATCTGAAGCCGACCCTGCTGGCCTGACGACCGGCGCGAGCCGGCAACACGCGTGAGCACCGGTCCCGGCGCTGAACGGTTCGACGAGCGACGTCTGCTCGTCGCCCTGTTCGGCGCCGGGACCGCTGCGTTCGCGCAGCTCTACGCCCCGCAGTCCGTCCTGCCCGACGCCGCCCGCGACCTCGCGACGCCGGCCTCCGCGACGGCGCTGCTCGTCTCCGCCGCGACCCTCGGCCTGGCCGTCGGCGTGCTGCCGTAGGCGTGGGTGTCCGACTGGCTCGGCGGCGTCGGCTTCGGTGCAATCCAACGGTTGCACAGAGCCCCATCCGTGGTGCATGATCGACGTGCAACCAATCCATTGCACATCACTCCAGCGGAGGAACCATGACCACCACGCAGCCCGGCGCGACCGTCGATCTCGACGCACGATCCGTCACCCGCACCGTCCGGGTGGCCGCCCGACCGGAGGCGGTCTGGCGGGTGCTCTCCGAGCCCGAGCACGTCGCGGGCTGGTTCGGGGACGAGTGCGAGACCGACGACGGCGGTCCGCTCGTCGTCGGTACCAAGGGTCGGCTGCACTTCGAGGGCTACGGCTGGTCGGTGTTCGAGGTCACCCGGGCCGAGCCGGGCCGGCTGCTCGCCTATCGCTGGGGCCAGTCGGCCGACGAGCCCGGGCGCATGACCGAGGCCGAGTTCACCCTGCGGCCCGACGGCGACGGCACGTACCTCACGGTGCACGAGACCGGCTTCAGCGGCGACACCGACGACGCCGTGCGTGCCGCCCTGGACGGCAACCGTGCGGGCTGGGACGGCGAGCTGGACGAGCTGGTCGCGTACGTCGAGTCGCGCGCGTGGTGAGCTCGGGCGCCTCGGCAGGCTCGCCCGTCGCGGCCTTCGCCGCCCTCGCGGACGAGACCCGCTGGACGGTGCTGGAGACGCTCGCGCAGGACGACGGCGCGGCCGGCCTGACGGCGTCGGTCCTGGCGGATCGCCTGCCGGTCACGCGGCAGGCGATCGCGAAGCACCTGGCGGTGCTCGAGACGGCAGGGCTGGTCGAGTCGCGGACGGTGGGCCGCGAGCGCCGGTACCGAGCCCTGGGTGCCGAGCTGACGGCGCTGGGCCGGCGCCTGGAGCGCATCGGAAACGCGTGGGAGGCCCGCCTGACCCGCATCGCGCGGATAGCGGAAACCCTCACATGACCGTCGAGGTCGGCAGTTCGCATCGAGGTCGGCACAGGCCTGGACATACCTCGACCTCGGATACGCGGTCACCGCCCACCGTGCCCAGGGCCTGACCGTGGACTCCTCCCACGTCC